>NZ_NHCK01000055.1:0-24113 GCF_002172815.1 Hyphomonas sp. TMED31
CGCCACTGGCTGTTCGACGCATGTTTCCCGCTCTGGAGCGAACGCGGCCTGAACGAGAGCGGCCTTTTTGTTGACGCCCTCTCGCTGGATCACACACCTCTGGCTGGCGACAAAGTTCTCGTCAGTACGCAAGCGCGCCAGACTTCCGTATTCGCACAAGCCGGGCGTCTTGGCTGGAAACCCGATACGGCGAGGGATCTGGTCGAAGACGGTGTGCGGACGCTCAGCGGTCTGGCGCGACGCGACGATGGCCTGATCGGGCGCACCCTGCTTGCAGACGCCAGCGCACTTTCCGACCAGACGCCGTATCTTGGAGACCTCGCCGCCAGTCTGCATGCGCTCGCCCTGTCGAGTGAGATGCTCGAAGATGGCAGCGGCGTGATTGCGTCCGTCCGCGCGCTGCTGGATTCGCTCGACCGACGGATGAAAGATCGCACCAATGGCGGCTATGCCGAANTGCTGCCCATGATGGCCANACGCCAACAGNCGCCACACATGCGGCTGCTGGAGGCNTGCCTGGCCCTGCANCGCGCCGACCCGGAAGGCGATCATCTGGCCCGCGCATCCGNTCTGGTCACNCTGTTNCACGAGAAATTCACCGCNGGGCCTGGCGGCCTGCTCGGCGAGGAATTCGGGCCGGACTGGAGTGCGCCAGAAGGCGACCCGGCCCGGTTGGTTGCGCCGTCTCACCAATTCCAATGGGTCTGGTTGCTGGGCGCATTTGCGAGCGCGCAATCTGAACCGATGGCCCCCATTGCCGGACGCCTCTACAGTTTCGCCACCGGCACGCTGGACGAGGAAGGGCGCACCTTGCAACAGGTCAGCCGTGACGGCGGGGCACAGNATTCCGGCCGGCAGACCAGCGCNCAGACCGAAGCCCTGAGAGCCCACCTCACCATGCTTGAGATGACGGATGACGACGCCGTTGCCGCAGCCGCCTGCACCAGCTTCGACATNCTGATGGACGAACACCTGACNCCCGAAGGCGGCTGGATCGATGCCTATGACGGCGACGGCCATATCATCTCCAACTCGATGCCCGCCGCGACAGGGCACGACGTGGCCCGCGCATTTTCAGAGCTGATACGCGTGATGAACGCTTGAAACTGACCGGTTTTGCCGTGAAAAGGGCCGGAAACCGATCAGAAGGAAGTTTTCATGCCCAAACTCGCGCTCGTCCGTCATGGCCAGTCCGAATGGAATTTGCAGAACCGTTTCACGGGTTGGTGGGATGCCGACCTGACCGAGAAGGGCGAAGCGGAAGCAAAGAAATCCGGAGAATTGCTGAAAGCGTGCGACGCCGATTTCCGCGCNGCCTTCACCAGCGTCCAGACCCGCGCCATTCGCACATTGTGGCTGGCGCTGACGGAAATGGGCCGTGTGTGGCTGCCNGTGACCAAGCATTGGCGCCTGAATGAGCGCCACTATGGCGGCCTGACAGGGCTCGACAAGGCTGAGACCGCCGCCAAGCATGGCGANGACCAAGTCCATATCTGGCGCCGGTCCTACGACATCCCGCCNCCACCCCTGGAAGCNGGCAGCGAGTTCGATCTGGCCAGCGACCCGCGCTACAAGGGCATCGANATTCCGAACACCGAAAGCCTGAAGCTGACNCTGGAACGCGTCCTGCCCTATTGGGAAGAGGCGATCACGCCGGTCCTGAAGTCCGGCACGGATGTTGTCATCGCCGCGCATGGCAACTCGCTCCGCGCTCTGGTGAAGCATTTGTTCGATGTTGCGGATGAGTCCATCACCGGGATTGAGATTCCGACCGGTAACCCGCTCTACATTGAGCTGGATGACAATCTGAAGCCAATCTCCGTTCGNTATCTGGATGCAGATCGCGGCAAACCGCTGCCTGAACTTCCATGAGCCTGCGCCCGTCNCGTCGTCGCGACCGTCGCATGATGGGACGGGCCCACNCCCTNGCCCGGCTCAATCAGGGCCTGACNGGGGTAAACCCGTCGGTCGGCTGTATCATCCTTGACCGNGAAGGCCACATTGTCGGCGCNGGCGTCACCGGTNTTGGCGGACGGCCCCATGCCGAAGAAATCGCGCTGGATGAAGCCGNGGNGCGNGCNCATGGCGGCACCGCCTATGTCACGCTGGAGCCGTGCCGGTCGCGCTCACAGGGCAACAAATCCTGCTCTGTAAAACTGATGGAAGCCGGCATTGCGCGCGTTGTGTGCGCCATTGAGGATCCGCACCCGGTCGCCAATGGCGGNATTCGGGCCCTGCGCGACGCNGGCATNCAGGTGCAAATCGGGCTGGGCCAGCGCGAGAGCCAGCGACTCTACCGGAAATTCTTCGAAAGCATNCTCTGATCAGNCGCCGAAGGGTCCGGCNTGCGCGATGATCTTTTCATAGAACGCAACCGAATCCCGCTGGAACGCGGCCTTGTTGAATTGCTGCTCGTAGGACGCACGGCCCCCTTCGACCAGTTTTGCCGCAAGCGCCNTGTCAGAGATGACGCGGCTGAGCGCATTGGCCAGCGCATCGACATCATTCTTCGGAATCAGCAGCCCGTTCACTTCATCCTTCACATAGGCCGCCGGACCAANGGCGTCCGCCGCCACCAGGGGACGAGACGCGGCCCAGGCATCTACCGTCACCGTACCGAACGGTTCATAGCGTGAGGGGAAGGCCACCACATCACAGGCAGCGAGCAGCGCGCCGCGATCATTCCGCCATCCAAGAAAGCGCACACGGTCATCCAGGCCAAGCTTGGTGCACTGCGCCTTCAGCTCTGCTTCGATCGGCCCGTCGCCCGCGATCCAGACATACANGCCCGGCACCTTGGCCGTGGCGTCCAGCAGCGTGTCGAGGCCCTTCTTCTCGTGCAGGCGGGCCAGTGCGAGGGCGACAGGTGCGTCCTCTGGCGTATCCAGCGCCGCGCGGCTTGCCGGATCTGCGCCTTCGAAATCGGCATAGGTGTGAATGATGGCAGACCGGTCATCCGGCACGCCCTGCTCGCGGATATGGCGCAGCAGATCAATCGTCAGGCCGACATGCCATTCACAATTCACGAAACGGGCGAGCTTGTAATAGCCNCCATACCAGCCGATCGACCGGCTGCGATATTCCTTNGGCGCGAACTGCCCGGCNCGGCCCATCCAGTATTCGATCACATCCGGCTTGAACGCCTTGATCGCATCGCCGATCACGCGGCGCGTCGGGAAAGGCCAGGTATTGTTGAAAGCGGCCACATCGACGCCAATTCCGGCTTCACGAAATTTCTGCACGCGGAACTGGTTGTCCGGCCGTGTCACGACATGCTGGNTCAGCCCGGCTTCCGCCAGTGCCAGCACGGATTCCAGCATGATGTTNTCCGCGCCGCCCTCTTTCGCGCCCGCCATCACGTGCATGATCCGCATCTGCCGTTCCTTTCAAACTGAACCATTACCTGCCTGAGCGCATACCCATTATCACAAGCTGCGGCAAACGCTCCTTGGCAGTGGGGGATGAAATGCCTACAGACAGGGCCGAACACAATGAAAGCCGCATGATCATGTCCGACTACCGCCTCTTTGGCGCCGATACCTCGCCCTACTCCCAGAAAGTCCGCGCCTTCCTGCGTTACAAGAATGTGGACTTCGACTGGGTGGCGCGCTCGCGCGAGAATGAGGAAGAGTTCCAGGCACTGGCACAGGTTGCGACCGTACCCTTGCTGATCTCTCCNACGCGCCCGGCCAATCAGGACTCCACGGCGATCATTTCGGGCCTTGAGGCAGACCATCCAGAACCAAGCGCCGTGCCGGATGAGGTTGCGACCTCCATGCTGGCCCTGCTGCTGGAAGACTATGCGGATGAGTGGCTGAACAAGACCATGTTCCTGGAACGCTGGGGNCAGAAGCCTGACCGNGAAGATGCCGCNCTGCGCGTGNTGGTACAGCTTTATGGCGGCAAGCGCCCCCGCGCTTACAAGAAAGCCCGCGACCAGATTGCCGAACGTATGGCAGACCGGCTGAAGCTGGTCGGCGCAAATGAAAGCAANGCGGACATTCTCAAAGCNTCGTTCGAGCGCTTCTCAACGCTGCTGAACGCTCATTTGAAAGAACATCTCTACATTTTCGGTGGTCGTCCGTCTGCGGCAGACTTTGCGCTCTACGCGCAATTCCAGCAGATGATGATGGACAAGACCCCTGCCAAATGGCTGACCGAACACGCCCCGTTNATCGTCGCCTGGATCGAGAATATGGAAGATCCAAAGCCNGGCGCGCCGTTNGCCTCGCTTGANGCGCTNGCNCCGACGCTGGCNCCNATCTTCGCAGACGAGCTTTGCAAGACCTACCTGCCCTGGGCAAAAGCCAATTCAAAAGCGGCCGAGCGCGGCGACAAGGATGTGTCAGCCTCTGTGGAAGGTGGCACGTTCGAACAGTCGACACAAAACTACGCCGCCGCTGCATATGATTCCGTCCGCAAGGCGCTGGGCTCTGCGATGGAAGACGAAGCGCTGAAGACTTTCCTGAAAGACGCAGGCTGCGCGCGCTTTTTCGGTTAGGCCGGGGCCCCATCCAAGAAAAAACGGCGCGCCCATATGGACGCGCCGTTTCTGTTTCACGCAATGACCGCGCTTAGGCGGCGTTGCTGGAGGCTTTCTTGCCGATCAGTTTCGGTTCGCTCTTTGCAGGCGCGCCGATCTCGATCTTGCGGGGCTTCTTCTCTTCCGGCAGTTCGCGGATCAGGTCGATGCGCAGAACGCCGTGCTGGAGGTTTGCACCGGTCACGATGACATGGTCTGCCAGCTGGTACCGGCGAATGAAGCTGCGCTGGGCAATGCCGCGATGGAGATAATTACGGCCTTCGCCGTCTTCGCTCTCGCCGCGTTTGCCGGCAACGGTCAGCAGGCCTTCCTTGGTTTCGATTTCGAGGTCGTCTTCGGTGAAGCCGGCGACCGCGATCTCGATGGCGAAGGCATTGTCGTCAACGCGCTCGATATTGTACGGCGGATAGCCCTGCGAGCCGTCGAGGCGGGATGCCTGATCGATCATGCTGGCAAGACGGTCAAAGCCGACAACTGTGCGGTAAAGGGGGGTAAGGTCGATATTGCTCATAGGTTCAGTCCTCTGGTTCAAGCAACTGCGGGCCACCCTTTCGGGGAGCGCCCGGATGGATATTCGGCACCTGCGACAGTCCAACCCGAATTCGGCGTTGGCACAGAAACCGGTCACGACCCGATTGTCGGCATCGTGACACAGACTATGTGGGTAGCCTAAGAAGAGGTTCAAGAGGCCTGTTTAGGAGAGACCCTGTGAAGCCAATCACCCCGATTTTCGCCCTGTCCGCGCTGGTTCTGGCCGCCTGTGGCCAGCCTGACGCCCCTGCAACAGAAACAGCGCAGCCTGCCACACCGCCGGTCGAGACGACCGCGACAGAGACCACACCGCTTGAGGCCGCCATCGCTGGCGCGCATCGCAGCGACGAGGAAAAGGCCCGCGATGCCTGGCGCAATCCAAAGGAAACGCTGGAATTCTTCGGCGTGGAGGCCGATGACAAAGTGGTCGAGCTGTGGCCGGGCGGTGGCTGGTACACCAACATCCTCGCGCCGTATCTGGCGAGCGGGAATGGCACGCTGGTCGCGGCNTATTTCGATCCGAATGTGGGCGATGAAGACCGCCGCGCCCGCATCGCGGAACGCCTCGCAGAATTCAAGGCAAATTATGAAGACCCGAAATTCGGTACGATTGAATACAGCGCCTTTTCCGCCGAAAGCGGCCCGCTGACCGAAGAAGGCACAGCCGATGTCGTGCTGACCTTCCGCAATCTGCACAATTGGATGGGCGGCGGCTACACCGACAAATTCTTCACCGACGCCTATGCGGCCCTGAAGCCGGGCGGCGTGTTGGGTGTGGTCGAGCACCGCCTGCCCTCCACCGATACACAGGACCCGACCGGNGCGTCCGGCTATGTCCACGAAGACTATGTGAAATCACTCGCAGAAGCGGCCGGATTTGAATTTTCCGCGTCCAGCGAGATCAACGCCAATCCGGCCGATACGGCTGATCACCCGTTTGGCGTGTGGACCCTGCCCCCGGTCAGCGCGACATCTGACCGTGAAGGCAACACGCCGGAAGACTTTGANGCNGAGGCCTATGCNGCCATCGGCGAAAGCGACCGCATGACCCTGAAATTCGTGAAACCCGCCGAATAGGGCGACGAACACACACGACAGAGCCCGCTGCCCTTTCCGGGGTGGCGGGCTCTTTCTTTTGGCCCCTGCGCCGCCTAAAGGTGCGCATCATGACGACACGATCCCTCTTCCCGACCCTGATCCGCACCGAGTCTCTCGGCGNCGCAGACCTTGCGACGCGCCTGGAACATGTTTGCTGGGTGCTGGCAGAGGATGATCAGGCCGGCAATGAGTGGTGCGAGAAACAGGGCTATGGCGGCTACACCTCCTATGCTTCGCTGGACGATCTGCCAGAGCGGTTTCCGGAGTTTGCTGAGCTGAAAGCGCTGCTGGACCCGATGGCCGCATCATTCGCCGAGGAATTGCTCTGGGACATGGCCGGTCTGTCCCTNCAGCTNGACGCGATNTGGGTGAACATTCTTGAGCCCGATTTCGGTCATTCGAACCACATCCACCCCGGCAGCGTGATTTCGGGCACGTTCTATGTCGCGATTCCGGACGGGGCGGCGCGGTTGAAACTGGAAGATCCGCGCCTCTCGCGCATGATGGCGGCACCACAATTGCGCGATGATGTCCCCGAAGACCGCCAGCGCTTCGTCTATCTGGCGCCCGAAGCCGGACAGGCAATCATGTGGGAAAGCTGGCTGCGCCACGAAGTCCCTCCCAATATGGGGGAGGAACCGCGTGTCTCGATCAGCTTCAACTATGCCCTGAAGCAGGCGTGACCGACGGTTACAGCGCTTTTCCGATCACCATGATCGCCAGCGCCAGCCCGCCAACATAGGTGACAAGCGCGCCCAACGCTTTCAACGGATGCGGCTTTTCCAGCGTTGCGCAGACCAGGAAACCGAGCGCGTGCAGAATGCGCGACAGGGTGATGAGCACCACCAGGCCGGTGACGGTGAGCCCGAGATCGCGCCCCGCATAGGCAAAGCCGGTCACCACAAAAAGCCCGATCAGAAGCGCGGCATATTCGGCGGCATTTCCATGCGCCCGCTCGGCTTTCATCATCGGCCCGGTCGGGTCTGTCGCTGCCCCATAGGCGATGGTTTTCGTGCGTCCCCGCGTGATCGAAACCCAGAAGCCCAGCAACAGGGTCAGGATGACCAGCGCTGCGCTGCACAGGATAAGGATTGAATGCATTTGGTGTACCTCCCAGGCGGGAGAGTAACCCCATTTGGGCTAGTGGGAAGCATTCAGGCACAAAACCTGCTTAACCCTTTCGCGTCATTGCTGCTCTTGACGCAATCGGTTTGAGGCGTCATCGCCACCCGACACCGTATTTCAACCTTCCAGCCAGATGCGAGCCGTCTTATGGACCTTTCCAAAATCAAAACCGGTAACAACCCGCCGGACGACATCAACGTGCTCATCGAGGTCCCGCTCGGCGGCGACCCGATCAAATACGAGATCGACAAGGATTCCGGCGCGATGTTCGTGGATCGCTATCTCTATACCGAGATGCGCTANCCCTGTAATTACGGGTTCGTCCCGCACACGCTGAGCCTGGATGGCGACCCGATCGACGTGATGGTTGTCGGCAACCGCCCGCTTGTGCCGGGTTCCGTCGTGCGCGCCCGCCCGGTTGGCGTCCTCATGATGACAGACGACAAGGGCCCGGATGAGAAGATCCTCGCCGTGCCGCACAACAAGCTGACGTCTTACTATGACAAGATCGCGACCTATCACGACCTGCCACAGACGCTGATCGACAAGACCGCCCACTTCTTCGAGCACTACAAGGACCTCGAAAAAGGCAAGTGGACCCGGATCGAAGGCTGGTATGGCATCGAGAAGGCTCGCGAGTTGATCGAAGCTGCCGTGAAGCGCGGCCAGGAAGAAGGCGCCTGATCGCAGCGGCGGGATGCAAATGCTTGAACGCCTGTTCGCACTTTGCCTGATCCTGCCGCTTTTTGCCTGCACGCAATTACAAGACCGGCCGTCGGCGCTCCATGCACCGGCGGCCGATCTGTTTGACGCCTCAGCGCCCGATCTCGGCCTGTCTCCCCTGCCCGGCGCAGAGACGATCACCGTCTTCAGGCCAAGACCCGGAACTGACCAGTTCAGCAATGGCGCCGTGCCCATTGCCTTCAAGGGGCGCGTTTTCGTTCAATGGCAGAGCTCGGCCCGCGATGAAGACGCCCCGGACACGTGGGTTGCCTATTCAATCAGTGCCGATAATGGCGATCATTGGAGCACGCCGCGCCCCCTGACCGCACCATCTGACGACGAGGAAATCCGCTCCAGCGGCGGATGGTGGACCGATGGCGAAACGCTCGTTGCCTTCCTCAATGTCTGGCCGGAAGGTTTCCACAAACGCACAGGCGGTTACACCGCCTATCGCCTCAGCCAGGACGGCGAAACCTGGACCGANCCACGCCCCGTACTCGGCGCGGATGGTACACCGGTAAATGGCGTCATCGAGCAGGATCCGCACCTGTATGATGGCCGCCTGCACACGGCGTTTCATGTCCGCCCCGGCATTCGCGCGCGGCCCTTTTATACAGACGATCCGCTTGGATTGACGGGATGGCAGGCAGGCGCGTTCGAGAANCTTCCCTCAGACCCGCCCATGAGCCGGGAACTGGAGCCCAGCCTGTTCCAGCGCGGCGACTGTCTTGTCATGGTTTTCCGCGATCAGGCCTCAAGCTTTCGCCAACTGGCATCGGAAAGCTGTGACCGTGGAAAGAGTTGGAGTCGTCCGCAGCTGACAGCCATGCCGGATGCGCGCACGAAACAGAGTGCAGGCAATTTGCCGGACGGCACCGCGTTTCTTGTTCANGCGCCGAATGACGACAAATTGCGCATTCCCCTCGTCCTGTCGCTGTCAGAAGATGGCCACATATTCGACCGCGCCTTTCTGCTGCGCGGCGCGGATGATCTGCAGCCCCTGCGCACTGAGGGCCTCTACAAGCGGCCGGGCTACCACTACCCAAAAAGCTGGGTCACGAGCGATTACCTCTTCATTGCCTATACGGCCAACAAGGAAGACGTCGACCTGACCCGCATTCCCCTTTCCGCGCTGGAGGCGCGCTGAATGGATCTGTCAGTCTGGTTTGCGCTGATGGCGCTGTTCTTCGCAGGCGGCCTTACCCCCGGCCCGGCTGTCATGATGGTGATGAGCGCATCGCTGCGCTATGGCGCGCCAACCGCATTGATCCCTGCCGCGGGCGTGTCAGCCGCCAATCTTGTCTGGATCGCGCTGGCCGCGACGGGGATTGCCGCATTTGCCGCGCAAGCGCCGCTGGTTTTGTTGGTGCTGAAACTGGCGGGTATCTGCTTCATCGCCTGGCTCGCCTGGACGATGGCGACCGCAGACCCGCACCGACCCCGCGCCCGCGCAGACCAGGCGCCGGCAAAATCCAACCTGTTTGGTCGCGGCGTTGGCCTGCAATTGCTGAATCCGAACGCGCTCGTCTTCTTCGGGCTGTTGTTGCCCAGCTATTTCGATGCCGACCGGCCGGTTGTGCCACAGGCCTTGTTGATCATGGCCACCGTAACCGTCACTGAAATGTTCGGGCTCGCCTTCTATGCGTGGCTGGCGGACGCGATGAACCGCAAGTTCCAGTCACCCGCTTTCACGCAATGGTTCAATCGGCTCGCCGCGCTGGCCATGCTCGTCTCCGCCCTGTTCGCCGCCATCATGACCACGAACGCCTGACGACACATCGAATCAGGGCTGAATCACTTCGAATCGGCCCGTTTTCGCGTTTCGCCAGTGAAGTTCGCCATGCTTGATGGCAAACCAGGCGCCGTGCAGTTCCAGCTCTCCGGCCTCGACAGCACGCTTCACGAACGGGAATGACATCAAATTCTCGATTGAGGATTCAATGCCTTCCAGTTCCAGCGCGAATTGCGGGTTCACCGAACCGCTGTCGACGACGCGGTCCCGGGCATCTTTCAACAGTCGGACCCAGGGAGTCACAAACTCACCAATTTCCGGAGTCCCCTCCCCGGCCAGCGAGGCTGCCACACCGCCGCATCCGCCATGCCCCATGACCACCACATGCTCCACCTTCAGAACATTGACCGCATATTCCAGCGCAGCGCTGACACCGTGCAAGCCGCCATCCGGTTGATAGGGCGGCACGAGATTGGCAACGTTGCGCACAACGAACAATTGCCCCGGAGCGGCGTTGAAAATGTCAGAGGGGTCTGCGCGGCTATCGGCGCAGGCGATCATCATGAAACTTGGGCTTTGCCCTTCGCCAAGCTCCCGATAGAGCGCGGCCTGCTCGGAATATGTTCCACGACGAAAGCGACGATATCCTTCGAGTAGTTCTTCAACCGATTTCATGAATCAACTCCTGTACAATCGATGCATTGACTAGTGCATATTGTCTGGGCGGCAAGAGAAAACGGGAGTTTGTTTACCACTTCGCCCTTATGTTAGCGGTCTGAAGGCTGTAGAAATCACAGCGTCCCACAAATCTGGAGTTGTTCATGCCCACGCCTACGGAGACCAGAAAGTCTTCCCGGAAGGGGCCGACGCGCAGCGAAGCGTCCAAGGCCGCCATTCTGGACGCAACCCGCACAGAAATGGCCGAGAATGGCTGGCGGGGGTTCAGCGTCGACGCCGTGGCCAAACGGGCGAGTGCCTCCAAACAGACCATCTACAAATGGTGGCCCTCCATCGGGGCCATGTGTGTCGATGCCTGCCTTGCGTTGATCCCGGACAGCCCGGACGGAGGACGCGACCCGCAGGAGCGGATCACGGCACTGATCGTGCCCTTGGAAGCCGCCGCCCGCACTGGCGCGGGCCATGCCGTCTTGCGCGTCGCGCTCTCTGCTGCTGCGGACGACAAGGATGCGGGTGAGCTGTGGCGCGCCTGGATGAACCGCGACATCCGTATGCCAATGCGCATGCTGTTGGCGGAATTGGCCGGAAAACGCGTGATTCGTCGCGAATTCGACCTTGATGAGGCGATTGAAGAGATGCTCGGGCCGCTCTGGCATCGCATCATGGTGATGAAAGCGCCCGTCCGCGAAGGCTTTTGCAGCGCGCAAGCAGCTGGCTTCCTGAAAGTCTACGCCGCAAGCTGAATTCCCTGATGGCGCGAGAATTGCAGTGACGTTTCCAAACAGATTGGAAACGTCACATGTCCAATACGCCCTCGAAATGGGTCGACTATTCGACCGGCCTCTGCATTGCCCTGTTTGTAGTAACGCAATCCGTCCTGGCCATCGCTCCCCTTTCCGGCGGTGCAAGCTGGGCTCATCTCGTAGGGGCGTGGTCGGTTCCGATTGCCCTGCCAGTATTGTTCGCGATCGCTGGCATGCACCTGCCGCGCACGCTGTTCGGTTCGAAATCGACCTTTTTCGACCGGAAAGTGCTCAGATTCGTCTACTTCTATCTGGTCTGGATGGTTTTGCAGACCGTGGCGCTCCATATCATCGGCGCAGGCCCGCAAGGCTCTGGCCTTCTGGAAAGCCTCGCCCTTGGATTGGTGCAACCCGTTGCCGGACTGTGGATACTGCCACTTCTGGCCATGTTCGGTCTCGTCACATGGTTGGTGAGACTGCTGAAACCATCGAGAATCCTGTTGATCGCGGCATTGCTGCAAATCGCACATGCTGCCGGACTGGTTCAGACCGGCGCGCTCCTGATCGACGGCTTCGCGCAATATTTCGTGTTCTTCTTTGCTGGCTATCAGGGCGCGGGCCTGATGCGACAGTTCGCAACGCGCCTGCACAAGCGCACGTCGGACGTCAGCTCGGCCATCGCAATCTGGGCTGCCATCAACACCACGCTCGTCATTCAGGGCACGGCCACCCTGCCCGTGATCAGCCTGATCCTCGGACTGGCCGGTACTGTTTCCCTCATCGCGCTGGGCGTATTGCTGGCGCAGTCAGAACGCCTTCAAGTGCTGCATCATATGGGGCGCAACCATCTTGTGATCTATACGGGCTATTTCGTGCCCCTCGCGCTCGCGCAGGGCTTCCTGAGCGCCAGCAGCTTTGCGCCAGAGCCCGGTCTGACCAGTCTTGCCATTGCCATTGCCGGTATAACCGGCCCGCTTGCCCTGTATGGCCTGCTGCGCAGCACACCGCTCAAGGTACTTTACCGGCGTCCGAAGCGCTTCCGCCTCAAGGGCGCAGATGCACCGCGCGGACAGTTGATCGGCCAGTCCTACGACACGGCCGAAGAAGTCTGATCTGATTGGGAAGTACTCGTAGCGCACAGGGGCATACCAGTCGGTAGGCCCTGCCGGGTCTTACTTGGCGCGATGCCAGACCATCAGGGGATCAAACGCCCCGTTCTCTGCCGCGCGCTGAAGCTGGTTGATCTGGTCGATCACCGGATTTGGTATCTCAGCCGCCATCGACTGCCCATATAGCGCATCGTCCAGACGGCAGATCTGTTCGAACAGCGCCTCTGAGCGGGTGACCAGGTCCAGGAAGCGCTCCGGCATGCCCAGCCCCTGCTGGGCGGCCGCGTCCAGCGCAGGTTCTTCGCGGGAAATCCGGTATTTGCGGGCCGCTGCCTCTTCGCGGCGCATTTCACCGTCGCGAACCGCTTTCTGCATGACCAGCCAGCTCGCCGCCTGCATCAGGCGCGTGGTCAGCTCCATGCTCCAGGCCGAATAGGTCAGGCCGGGCTCGCGTGGCAGCGTTTTGGCTGCTTCACGTCCAGGGCCATCCAGATAGGTCGCGGTTTCCTCGACAAGCGCCATGCCCCGCGCGAAAACCGTATCGAACAGCTTTCCGCCGGTGAACGCATCCTTGGAACCCGATTGGTCGTCTCGAGACGTATCTACCGCCATGAATCCTACCCCTATTCGCTGGCCGGAAATTTGGACTTTATCAATCCAGTCTTTCCGCCCACTTAATCGCCGCCCCCGAACAGGGCATCCGCTGCAGATTTCTGAGCCTTCTTCTTCTCGATCTCTGCTTCACAGGCCGCAATGCCTGCTTTCAGCGTCTCGATGCGGTCATGCAATTCCTGCACCGACATCTGCTCCAGCGTCTGGGGCGTGTTGACGAGGATCGGCTCTTCATCAAATGCGGCCATGGGGCGCGTCCTCCAATTCGTGCTACAGGCCATATCAAAGCAGAAACGCTGACCCGATGCGACTCTCGATTCAGGAAGGAAACACACGACAATGGCGACAGACATGATGAAGGCGGTGATTGCCGAAGACGGACAGCCCCTGACCCTTGGAGACTTTGAAAAGCCCGCGCTGAATTCTGGCGAGGTGCTGGTGAAAGTGGCGGCCTCCGGGCTGAACCGCGCCGATCTCGTCCAGCGCCGCGGCGCCTATCCGCCCCCCAAGGGCGCCTCTCCGATCATGGGCCTCGAAATCTCCGGCACGATTGTCGAGACCGGCGAAGGCGTCAGCCGCTTCAAGACCGGCGACCGCGTCGCTGCCCTGCTTGCCGGCGGCGGCTATGCAGAATATGCCGCCGTGGACGAAGGCTCGCTTTTCCCAGTGCCAGACGGCATGGACATGGTTAACGCCGCCTGTTTCCCGGAAGCGCTGATGACGGTCTGGGCCAACGTGTTCGACCGCGTGAATCTCAAATCCGGCGAAGCATTCCTCTGTCATGGCGGCACCAGCGGCATCGGTGTCATGGCGCTGCAAATGGCCAGGCTGGCGGGCGCCTCCAAGATCTACGCCACCGCAGGATCAGAGGAGAAATGCACGCTGGCGAGAGAACTCGGCGCAGACCGCGCGATCAACTACAAGACCGAGGATTTCGAGACGGTCATCAAGGAAGATGGCGGCGTCGACGTCACGCTCGACATGGTCGGCGGTGACTATATCCAGAAGAATATCTCGGTCTCGAAACCCGACGGGCGCATCATCAACATCGCTTATATGAACGGCTTCACGGCAGAACTGAATTTCGCCCCGGTCCTGATGAAGCGCCTCACCCTCGCCGCCACCACGCTGCGCGCCCGACCGGTAGACGAGAAGCGCCGCATCCGCGACGCGGTGGAGAAGGATTTCTGGCCACACGTCGTATCGGGCAAGATCCGGCCCGTTCTGGAACAGGCCTTTCCCGTCGCAGACGCCGAAGACGCGCAAGCCCTGATGGCCAAAGGCGGCCANTCCGGCAAGATTGTGCTGGTCTGGTGAGCCATGCGGCTTTCAATTTGTCGGACAAGACATTATAAGGNTCCCAAGGTTTAAGGCACGTCCGAACCCGACCGCCCGGCACGATGTGTCGGGCGGCTGCATTTCTGGCGGCCATTTCATTCAGGGAGATCCCCATGTCCGATATTCTGATGCCAAAGGCGACGGCCGTCTGGCTGCTCGACAATACCAGCCTCACCTTCAACCAGATCGCGGCGTTCTGCGGCCTNCACTATCTGGAAGTCAAAGGCATCGCCGATGGTGATGTTGCCGAAAACATGCGCGGCGTGGACCCGATNGCCGGNGGCATGCTGTCCCGCGAGGAAATCCGCCGCGGNGAGGAAGATGACGGCTANACGCTGAANAAAGCGGCCTCCAAGATCGCCCATATTCCACAGCCAAAGCGCAAGGGCAGCCGCTACACGCCGGTTATCCGCCGTCAGGACAAGCCGGACGCCGTGGCCTGGTTCATTCGCAACCACCCGGAAGTCTCCGATGCGCAAATCTCCAAACTGATCGGCACCACCAAGTCGACCATCAACAATGTGCGCGACAAGAGCCACTGGAATTCGGCCAATATCCGNCCGGTTGACCCGGTGACGCTGGGCCTGTGCACGCAAATCGAGCTGGACGAAGTGATCGCGAAGTCCGCTGACAAGCGTCGCAAGCTGGAAGCGGAAAAAGCCGAGAAATTCGAAGGCCCCGGCCTCGCCCCGGCCCAGGATGACGCCGCGGCCTATGAATCAGACGACAGCGACAGCACGTCCAATGANGATGTGTCCGCCGACGACATCTTCAAGAATTTCAGCTAGGCTCCGCCTGGCAGACCCAAACCATAAAGGCCGGCCACTGAGCNGGCCTTTTTTGTTGGGGGCAACTTGTCCCTGTCCATGTCTGCCTCGCCGGAAAGGCGACGTGTGTGGATTAGGGCTTGCCCTCTCCTCCCGCAGGCCCCTGCGNANGCAGGGGCNCATCNNTGAAAGTTCGTCTCTCGCCAGTTCATCCTTCGACTTCGCTCAGGATGAGTCTGGTCTTTGCTGTACTTTGTGAGCGCTCATGCTGAGCGAAGTCGAAGCACGGGCGCGGGCTGGGTCCCGGATATTTGCTGGCGCAAATTCCGGGATGACAGGGATGGGGAATGTGGGCCGAAATTCCGGATCAAGTCTGGGGAGGCGGCGTGGGGAGAATGTAGGGTGATGCCCACTCTACGAGGTTGGTATAAGGCCCATTATAGTTGGATCCCGAACAAACGAGAGAGCTGCGTATGAACGGATTATCCAGTCTGCCGTTTCAAAGCCCTCTTTGGCGGCTTTCACCTTGCTGTAGACCGATTGTAGAGTCGAACCAACTTTCTTTGCCATCGCCGATACGTCGGGAGATCCGCCGTTGGGCTTTTCGCCCCGCTCAAGCATCATGTAAGCTACAACAAGTTCGTGTAGGCCTTCTGTTGCATAGTTTGTTCCCAAGTTAGGGACACGATCTAGGCGAGTGTGGAACTTTTGCAATCCGTCGATAATCATTTGACGGATGAAGTCATGCTGGCGCAGCTGGTGTTCGTCAAGCCATTGGCGAAGTATCGCGCATTCGTTTTGAATATGTGCAACATCGTTTTCGCTGAGTTTCGGATATGAACAAAGTGGCTCCAGCGCGGGCGATAACATTTGAATCGGCAACCAATTCTCTTCTGAAAGCCGCTTCTTCATACCCCTGTTGTTATCCCACCAAACTGCATGTAGTCCGCTATCGGAAAAAGCTGACTTGATATTGTTTAGCTTTGGTGTTGCGAGCGTTTTGAGGTTGTGACCTATTGGGGCGGATTGGACCAGCTTGTCCAGAGCTTCGATCTTCTCGTTGATGAAAATCACTACTTCGTAGAATTCGGCCGACCAAGCTTGAGTGTTGGTCATTTGAGCTAGAAAGTCAGCAGTTTTCTGATTCGTAGAATTTTGTGAGAACAACCATTGGCAAAACTCCGCCAACTCAGTGGCAGGATCGATTATCTCTACTTCGCTTTCTTCATAGTCTGTATCAGACATTAAACATCCACTTCGGCTTCCAGCGCGAACTCTTCGATGAACTCGCGCCGTGGCTCCACGATGTCGCCCATGAGTTTGGTGAACATTTCGTCGGCTTCCTCGATATGGTCGACGCGGACCTGGAGGAGGGTGCGGGCGTTGGAGTCGAGCGTGGTTTCCCAGAGCTGGTCGGCGTTCATCTCACCGAGCCCCTTGTAGCGCTGGATCTTGATGCCNTCGCGGCCCGCGGTCAGCACGGCCTGGAACANGGCNCATGGTCCGTGGACGGTAAAGTCACCGCCTTTTTCGCGGCGCAGGATCAGCGGCTGGTCATACAGCTCNCGCANGCTTTCGGCGCGNTCGGCNAGGCGAATGGCGTCCTGGCTGGCCAGTAGCGGCGCAGGCAGGATGGCGTTCTCTTCCACGCCGCGCACGGTGCGCTTCAGGACCAGCGCGCCATCTTCAAAACGGCCCACCCAATTGTCTTCGCCCTCTTCGGCNAAGCGNTTCAGGCGTTCGGCGGTCTTCTGCGCTTCGGCGTCGCCCGCGCCNGCGGCCATCGCGCCGGCCATTGCGGCCTGTTCCAGCAAATCTGCCGGGGCGCGCAGGGCGAGACGGGCGAGGTTTGCCCGGAAATTGGAGGCCGCGCGCACACGGTCGCGCAGGTCTTCGCCCGCAATCTGGGTGCCATCCGGCAGGATCAGTGCCTCGCCGGACGTGCCCTCGTCGATGAGGTAGGAATCAAGCTCCGCATCATCTTTCAGGTACCGTTCGGACTTGCCGCGCGACACCTTGTAGAGCGGCGGCTGGGCAATGTAGAGATAGCCCTTCTCGATCAGCTCCGGCATCTGACGATAGAAGAAGGTCAGCAGCAGGGTACGGATGTGCGCGCCGTCCACGTCAGCATCGGTCATGATGATGATCTTGTGATAGCGCAGCTTGTTGATGTCGAACTCGTCCCGGCCGATGCCCGCGCCGAGCGCCATGATCAGTGTGCCGACCTGATCGGAGGACAGCATCTTGTCAAAGCGTGCGCGTTCCACGTTCAGGATTTTCCCGCGCAGGGGCAGGATGGCCTGGTTCTGACGTTCACGGCCCTGTTTGGCAGAGCCACCCGCGGAGTCACCCTCGACGATGAAGAGTTCGGATTTCGCCGGGTCTTTCTCCTGGCAGTCGGCCAGCTTGCCGGGCAGGGAGGTGATGTCGAGCGCAGACTTGCGACGCGTCAGCTCGCGGGCCTTGCGGGCCGCTTCGCGCGCCGCCGCTGCCTCGACGATCTTCATCATGATTTCCTGCGCTTCCTTCGGGTGTTCCTCGAACCATTCGGCGAGCTTTTCACCCATCAGGCTCTCGACCACAGGGCGCACTTCGGAGGAGACGAGCTTGTCTTTCGTCTGGGAGCTGAATTTCGGATCAGGCACTTTCACGGACAGGACGCAGGTCAGGCCCTCGCGCGCATCATCGCCGGAAATCTCGACCTTGGATTTCTTCGCAATGCCGGTTTCGTTCGCATATTTGTTGATCAGGCGGGTCAGCGCGCCGCGGAAGCCCGCCAGATGGGTGCCGCCATCGCGCTGGGGGATGTTGTTGGTGAAGCAGAGCACGTTCTCGTGATAGCTGTCATTCCACTCCATCGCGACTTCGACCGTGATGCCGTCCTTCTCGCCGATGGCATAGACCGGCTCAGGGATCAGCTTGGATTTGGTCTTGTCGAGGTGTTCGACGAACGCCTTAACGCCGCCCTCATATTCGAGGATCGCCTCATAGGGCTCTGCGTCGCGCTCATCGCGGAAGATGATCTTCACGCCGGAGTTCAGGAAGGCCAGCTCGCGCAGGCGGTGCTCCAGCGTCTTGCGGTCATAATCGGTCTTGGTGAAGGTCGACGGCGAGGCGAGGAAGCGCACAGCGGTGCCGGTATAGGGCTTGCCATTGTCGCGGTTCGGGGACTCGCCCCGCTCGATCAGGGGCGCCTCCACGCGGCCCCCCTCGATGAAGCGGACCCAGTGTTCCTTGCCATTGCGGTGAATGGTCAGCTCCAGCCAGTCCGACAGCGCGTTCACGACGGACACGCCGACGCCGTGAAGGCCGCCCGAGACCTTGTAGGAGTTTGAATCGAATTTCCCGCCCGCATGCAGCTGGGTCATGATCACTTCGGCCGCGGAGACGCCCTCGGTCGGGTGCATGTCGACCGGAATGCCGCGGCCATTGTCGGTGATTTCGGCAGAGCCATCGGGGTAAAGCGTGACCGTCACACGGTCTGCATGGCCGGCAAGCGCCTCATCGATGGCGTTGTCCACAACTTCGTAGATCATGTGGTGCAGGCCCGAACCGTCATCGGTGTCGCCGATATACATGCCGGGGCGTTTGCGGACCGCTTCGAGGCCCTTCAGGACCTTGATCGAGCCAGCGCCATATTCGGGGGATTCAGCTTGCGTGCCTTCGGCCATAAAGGCCTCCTCATCGATTCGTGGATTCGCCTTTATTTATAGGGGGTTTGACGCCTAAAGGCCACAGATGAGAGGGGGAATTTGCAGCCCGGAAAACCCTTTTAAAACAGGGTATTGCGGGCCGATTTGGCCGGCAGGGCGTCCGTCTGCGGATGGCCGGGGCAAAAAAGTGTCAAAAAACCCCGGAATCAGGGGGGATTCCGGGGGGTATGAGTCTCTCCAGATCCGTGTCTCCGGGCTTGACCCGGAGCCTCTTGCGGCTGGCTGCGCGAAGCCCGCGCCCGTGCTTCGACTTCGCTCAGCATGAGCGCTCAAAAAGTGCAGTAAAGACCGGACTCATCCTGAGCGAAGTCGAAGGATGAAGCGGCAGAGCGCCCCCGTCAGGCCTCGCGAAATGCTCAGTCCTGGAAGACCGGTTTGCGCTTTTGGGCGAAGGCGGCGGCGGCTTCGGCGAAGTCAGGGGATTTGAGCTGTTCCGCAAACGCCTTGCCTTCTTCGGCCATGCGCTGTTTCACGGCGTCGCGATTGGCGCGGATCAGCGCCTTGGAGCGGCGGATGGCCGTCGGCGCGGCGGCGGCGACCTGCTGGGCGCAGGCGGTTGCGGCGGCCATCAGGCCTGCATCCGGCACAAGGCGCGAGACGAGGCCACAGTCCAGCGCTTCCTGCGCGGTCAGGATGCGGCCTGCCAGCAGGATCTCATTGGCCATGGAATTGCCCACAGACAGCGGCAGGAGCAGCGAGGAGCCCGCTTCCGGCACAAGACCCAGCGCCGTGAAGGGCGCGCGGAAATTGGCGCTCTCAGCCGCATAGGCGATGTCACAGTGCAGCAGCATGGTCAGGCCAACGCCGATGGCCGGGCCGTTGACGGCGGCGATGAGCGGTTTTTCTGCGTCGCGGATGGCGTTCAGGAAGCGGGTGACAGGCGGCTCGCCGGAGCTGCGCTCCATGTCGGAGGCGAAATCGCCAAGGTCGTTGCCAGCCGTGAACATGTCGCCTTCGCCGGTGATGATGATGGCGCGAACCGCCTTGTCGTCATTCGCGCCGACAATCGCATCCGCCATCGCGCCATACATGGCCTGGGTCAGGGCGTTCTTGCGCTCGGGCCGGTTGATGGTGAGCGTCAGGATCTGGTTGTCGAGGCTGGTCTGGATATGGTCGGTCATGGGGCGCTCCGCGTCTTGTTACCCGCAGGGGTGTGCGGGCTGGCGCGCCGGGCGTCAATCTCTGACGGTGCGGGAGGACCTGCTGTTCATGCGGCCCGGAAGCCGGGGGCGCGTTCCTCTGGCCTGAGCGTCAGCACGTCGACGCCCGTGGCCGTTACCGCGACCGTGTGTTCGAACTGAGCCGAGAGGGAGCCGTCCGTGGTGACAACGGTCCAGCCATCCTCTTCGGTCCGTACGGTGCGGCGGCCGCGATTGAGCATCGGTTCGATCGTGAAGACCATGCCTTCGCGCAGGGTGAGGCCGGTGCCGGGTTTGCCGAAATGAAGGATTTGCGGATCTTCATGCATCTCCCGGCCAATGCCGTGGCCGCAATATTCCCTCACCACGGAATAGCCAGCGCGTTTGGCGTGGCGCTCAATCGCGAAGCCTATGTCCCCCAGTCGTGCGCCGGGGCGGACCGCTCGAATGCCTTTCCACATGGCGCTGTAGGTCGCCTGAACCAGACGCCTGGCCGCGAGCGAGACATCGCCAACAAGGTAGGTTTTGGAGGAATCGGCAATGTAGCCGTTCTTTTCCAGCGTGATGTCGAAGTTCACAATGTCGCCATCGCGTAGAACGTCCGTAGGCGACGGAACACCGTGACAGACAACATTGTTGATGGAGGCGTTCAGGACAAACTCAAACCCATATTGCCCCTTGCTGGCGGGGCGGGCCTGAAGGTCTTCCCGAATGTAGTGTTCGACCAGATCGTTGATCTGGAGGGTGGTTGTTCCAATGAGGTCCAGCGTGTCCAGATACTCGAATACGGCTGCGAGCAGGCGTCCGGATTCCGCCATCAGCGCGAGTTCCTGTGGCGTCTTTGTCATGCGTCGACAGCGGCGCGATCAGGCGTGAGAGAGGGCGCCGAGACGCCAGCGGTCTCCAGTTCGCGCTTCAGGACTTCGCTATAGCTGAGGGTCGGATTCATTTCGCAAAGCATGCCGATCCTGATCCAGTAGGCTGCCTGAGCGTTGATGGAGCGGGCGGACACCTTGCTGGCCCGCCGGACCTGCTCGTGCAGGTCGTCGTCGATGTTTACAATTCCCATGTCCGGCTCCGAATACATTTCATATATGGATCGTATATGAAATGTATATCAGTGCCGCAAGAGGAATTTCAGGTCGCGCCAGTGATGGCGGCTAGTCCGCCTGTGGCTTCTTCGGGCCCTTGCTGTGGCCTTTGGCCGGGCCCTTCTTGAAGGGCTTTTTCTTTGTGGGGCGTTTGTAGGTCTGGTCGCCGCCGGTGGGTTTGCCGCCCTTGCCGGGGGCTTTTGCGCGGATCTGGGGCGCCTTGCGGGCCTTCTTGGCCGGGCGGTCATCCTGGATGTAGTCGGTCAGCGGATCGAAGGGNTTTTCCTTCGCCGCGGCGGGCGGCTTTGGCTTCTTGCGTTCGCGGCGGGGCGGCGGGCGGTCTTCCTTTGCGTCGGAGCCTGGCGCATGCGCGGCAGGCGGGCCGTCCAGCGAGAAGGCGCGCAGGCCTTTTTCCAGCGTGCCATCCGGCTTGATCGTGTCGAACAGACGTTTGGCGGCGTCGGGCTTCAGNTCCACATGCGTGTCGGCCGGGTTGATGCGGATCGCGCCGATGTCTTCGCGTGACAGGCCACCGGCCTTGCACAGCATGGGCAGCAGCCAGCGGGCTTCGGCATTTTTGCGGCGACCGACGTTCAGGCCGATCCATGTTGCATTTTCGAATCCGGGCTGCGGCTCGCGCGGGCGGCGTTCGCGAGGCTCGCGCGGTTCTCTGGGGCCGCGATCATCCCGGTCGCGGCGATCATTGCGCTCACGCCGATCACGCGAGGGCGGGCGGTCATCCACTTCGCGCAGATCTTCCGGGGCGGTGCGCCCGGCGCGCTGGCGGCGGATGAAGGCGGCCGCGATCTGTTCAGCGCCATAGGTGTCTATCAGCGTACGGGCAAGTTCTGCCTCATTGGCGCTGGCATCTTCGGTGAAGATCGGGTCGGCCATCAGGCGGGCGTCGTCCAGCGCATTGATTTCATCTGCAGACGGCGGTTTTCCCCAGCTCGCCTCGATCTTTGCGTCGCGCAGAAGGCGCTCCACCCTGCGGCGGGCACGTGGCGCAACCAGAAGCGCACTGACGCCCTTGCGGCCTGCGCGGCCTGTCCGGCCTGACCGGTGGAGCAGGGTGGCCGGATCGCGTGGCAGGTCTGCATGGATGACGAGGCCGAGATTTTCGAGGTCCAGCCCGCGCGCGGCAACATCGGTCGCGATACAGACGCGGGCGCGGCCGTCCCGCAGGGCTTGCAGTGCGTTGAACCGCTCTTTCTGGCTCAGCTCACCTGACAGGGCGACAACCGGGAAGCCGCGATTGCCCATACGGCTCATCAGCTTGTTCACGGCGGCGCGCGTCGTGCAGAAGACGATGGCGGTCTCGCTGTCGGAATGGCGGACAATGTTGACGATGGCGTTTTCTTCATCCCCCGGCGCAACCAGCAGGGCCCGATAGTCGATGTCGACATGCTGGGATTTCTCTGCCGCCGTGGTGATGCGCTTGGCATCGTTCTGGTAGCGGGAGGCGAGCGCGGCGATGCCTTTCGGCACGGTGGCGGAAAACATCAGCGTGCGGCGGGTTTCAGGTGTGCCGTCGAGAATGTGCTCCAGCTCCTCGCGGAAGCCCATGTCCAGCATCTCGTCGGCCTCGTCCAGCACGACGACGCGCACCTTGGAAGCGTCGAGCGAGCCGCGGCGGATATGGTCTGACAGGCGGCCCGGCGTGCCGACAACGATGTGGACCCCGCGGCCCAGCGCCCGGCGCTCGTCGCGCATGTCCATGCCGCCCACGCACGTCGTCAGGCGCGCGCCGGAGGGGGTATAGAGCCAGTCCAACTCGCGGGAGACCTGCTGTGCCAGTTCCCGGGTCGGGGCGACGATGATGGCCAGCGGCGTTTCGGGGCGGTCGAACCGGTCGGCACCGTCCAGCAGGTCGGCGGCCATGGCGAGGCCGAAGGCAACCGTCTTGCCGGAGCCGGTCTGCGCGGAGACGAGCAGGTCCTGGCCAGCGAGGTCTTCTTCAATGACGGCGGACTGGACCTGGGTCAGCGTGTCGTATCCACGCTGCGCAAGGGCCTCGGCAAGCGCCGATGGGATAAGGGAAGTGTCGGTCATGGGGCAGGGACTTTCAGGGGCGCTAAGGGCGCAGCAGCGTGCGCAGCGCGGGAAGATTTTGCCCCCTATGACACGTTTTTGCGTAACGCACCATAAACAGCGCGCAGATGGGGTGTTTGGGGGATTCTGGCGAAACCCCCTCTCCCGCCTCCCCGGACTTGATCCGGGGTCTCCCGAGGCGGCTCCCAATAGCTAGCCGCGGGAGGCTCTGGCATTCGCCGGAGATACGGGAGAAACTCACACTTCCACGTCCAGTCGCTCCAGCCCACGGAAGAAGGGGAGGGCGCGCCAGGTCAGCTCCTGCTCTGGCAGGCGCATGTCGGGATAGCGCGCGAACAGTTTCTCGAACACGCGGCGCGCTTCCATGCGGGCCAAGGGGGCCCCGATGCAGATATGTGGGCCGCCGCCGAAAGCGACATGGCTGGCGCGTTTCTGCGTGATGTCGAACGCTTCGGGCGCGTCAAACACGGTCTCGTCCCGATTGGCGGAGGCCAGTGAGCAGAATACGACCTGATGGGCCTTCATCGGACAGCCGGCGACTGTCTTGTCGGCCTCGACGATGCGGGAGGTGGCCGAGACGGGCGCCTCATAGCGCAGCACTTCCTCAACCGCCTGCGCGCCCAGCGCCGGATCGGCCTTGAACGCGGCGAGCTGGTCCGGATGGGTTAGGAACAGCCACACGCCATTGCCGATCAGGTCTGTCGTGGTGAGGTTCCCGCCAACAAGGAGCGCGCCGAGATTGATGCGTAGTTCGTCATCTGTCAGCGGAGCGTCGCCGCTTGCCTGCAGCTGTACCATGTCTGTAATCAGATCATCGCCGGGGGTCTTGCGGCGTGCCTCCATCAATTCGGTGAAATAGGCGTCGAGCGCGTGGCTGCCATGTTCCATCCGTTCTGTCTCTTCCGGGGTGCGCACGGGATTGAGGCTGAGGATGATGTCTTCAGACCATTGGCGGAAATCCGGCAGGCGTTCCTCGTCCACGCCGAGAATGCGGGCGATGACGGTGACGGGGATAGGCACGGCGATGTCTGCCATCAGGTCAAACCGGCCGGTCGCGGGCGCGGCGTCGATGGTCTCGTCAATAATGGCTTCGATCTGGGGCTTCATCTTCTGGATGCG
>NZ_NHCK01000056.1:0-24006 GCF_002172815.1 Hyphomonas sp. TMED31
AGCTGGCTCATATAGCTTACCAGAGCAGGGAGACCGTCACTCGATTCATGCGTTCCAAATTTTGCGACATCTGAATTCGGATCGTCGTAGTCTTCATTCCATGCGACCCCCGATGTCATGGTCAACAATTGCTCTACAGTGACATCATCATAAGCGGACCCCTTGAGGCCGCCGATATAGTTGGAAACCGGGTCATTCAGGCTTTGAATGTATCCGTCATGGATAGCGGCGCCGACCAGAGTGGACGTAATGGATTTGGCCACAGAGTGGCTGGTCCAGCGGCCGGAGTCCGTGAAGCCCAGATTGTATTTCTCGTAACGAACTTTTCCGTCGTGCAGAATTACGACAGCTGAGTGACGTTGTTCTTCTACATAGGCGTCGATGTCAAAATCGAGATTGAGGGGGGCTCCCGTCTCCAGTGCGCGGACTGATGATCCTGCCTCGATTGGCCTCGCCTTCACAAGGAAGGGGAGCCGATCCAGCATGCGGAAAGCTGCATCGCGCTGGTCTACGGTCCAGAACAGCATGTTCTTGTCTGTTGGCAGATTTGTGGCCAGACGCCGCCAATCCGAACCAATCATCCACCAGCCAATGACACCTGCGATGATCAGTGCCCCCGCGCCCATCCACACTTTCTTCATCGATACCGTCCTCTGTTTCAATCTGCTTATAGTGCGGCACAAGAAATTTGTTTGGAAAGAGGACAATAGCGCATCGAATGGTGTCCGTCAGGCACCAGAGAGGGCAANNGACGNTCCGGCAGTGTAGCCGNTCAGTTTGTGTAGGAGAGTGAGATTCCGGCCGAAACGCCTTGGTGTTCNAACGAAACGATTTCGCCTTGCCTGATACTCGCTGAAAACGTTTCCCGGTTTGCGGCATCAATGGATGCGTGNACGCCGAACTCCCAATTGTCTGCAACAGCGCGGCTGCTTGATACTTCGATCCCTGCATAGGAGCGGTTCGGGGAACCATCTCCTATCGAGACCATTCCCGCGCGGCCTCGCAAATTCGTCGTCCAGGCTCCCATTTCAATGGAGGGGCCTGCTGACACTTCAAATCCTTTATCACTGGTGTGGGCATCATAGAACGCTGAAAGGTTTGGAGATAAGGTGCCAACAATATCTATCGATAGTGCCAACTCCAGTGTCGAACCGTCCTCACTGCCTGGATAAGTGAGCCAGTTTGCGGANAGGTCTGCCGAGAAGGTGTCTTCTTCGACGATGACGCCGATCGAATAGTCGGTTTCAGATGCGAAGGCACCTGCTGTGGGGCCAATAGGNTCGATGCGGTAAATGGACGTGTAGACCGCGCCGAATGCGGTGGACTGCTCCAGTCCCAGCAGAAGCTCAAGCGTTTCTGCACTGAGTTGTTCGCCGCGGTCATGAAGAGAGGAGGACATGCGCGCTTCACCGAANACCGAGCGGGATTGCGCTTCANCNGCGGGGGCGACGCTNGTTGCTATTGCTGCGGCAGTCAATGCAGATCGCATGTCCAGTGTTCCTTCATATAGTGTGTCAGATTTTCCCGGTCATCGCTGCGACGATTTCGGGATGAACAATTTTTCCGTCTGCCACATTTACACCGCCCGCAAGGTGAGGGTCAGATGCAACTGCTTCCGCTGTACCTTTGTTGGCAAGTGCCATCGCAAACGGCAGTGTGGCATTGGACAGGGCGATGGTTGATGTGCGCGCGACCGCGGCTGGCATATTCGTCACACAGTAGTGAATGACACCACCAATTTCATAAACCGGATCATCATGGGTTGTGGGGCGACTGGTTTCGAAACAGCCGCCTTGGTCGATGGCGATGTCGACAACAACCGAACCGGGTTTCATCATGGCAATTTGTTCTGCTGAAACCACTTTCGGGGCTTCGGAGCCTGGAAGCAGCACCGCGCCGACCACGAGGTCTGCAGTCTGCAGAGCTGTCTCAATCGCCGCAGAGGTTGAATAGAGGCAGCGGGCGCGGCCACCAAAGATGATGTCGAGTTCGCGGAGCCGATCGAGCGAGCGATCCAGAATTGTGACATTCGCTCCGAGGCCGACGGCCATTTCAGCCGCGTTCCGCCCGGCAACTCCGCCACCAATGACAAGAACATTGCCGGGTGCAACACCAGTGACGCCCCCAAGAAGAGTCCCGGAGCCGCCATTCGAGATTTCGAGATACTTGGCGCCGGCTTGGATGGACAATCTACCGGCCACTTCGCTCATCGGAGTAAGGAGAGGCAAACGACCAAACCGGTCAGTCACGGTCTCATATGCGATACAAGTTGCACCAGACTTCAGAAGGCCCAGCGTTTGTTCCGGGTCCGGAGCGAGGTGAAGATAGGTGAACAGCGTGTGGCGAGGCTCCAGACGGGCAATCTCGACCGGCTGTGGCTCCTTGACCTTGATGATCATGTCAGAGTTTTCGAACAACTCGTCAGCAGACGCAGAAATTGTGCAGCCGACGGATTCGTATATCTCATCGGAAAATCCGACCGTCGCACCAGCACCTGTTTCAACAAAGACTGAATGTCCTGAACGGATGAGTTCCTGAGCGCCTTGCGGGGTCAGCCCCACACGGTATTCGCGGTTCTTGAGTTCTTTCGGGGTACCAATACGCAATTCAACTATCCTTTGAAGTAACAGCCGGTTGATAAAAAAGCAGGTTAGAAGCGGGCGATCAGATTCAGGCGCAGGCGTTGCTGCCAATCTTCTGTCGACAGTGGGAGCAGTTCTATGTCTTTGACGCGGAATGCATAAAACGCTGCATCCAGGGTAAGGTGATCGTTCAGAACGTAAGAGGCGGTCACCGCGTGCTGAAGATAGNTGCTGCCATATGATATGTTGTCTTGAGCAAACGCCGCGAAGACTGCATCGGCCTCCGCCTGATGATATCCATAACTGAAGCGGTAGTCACCGGTTTCAGCAGATTGGCCAAGCGCCGCTGANACATTATAGCCCGTGTCGAAGTCGTCAGCTCCGATATTCTGAACATAATCGGCCTGGAGTTGAAGAGGCCAACGATCTCCAAGGCCGTCATATGTAANCGAGGCGATCAGATTGAGCAGGTCAAAGTCAGAGACATAGGCTCCAGCGCCGTCGAGCCTGTTGGTGCGCGTGTCGCCTGTGTTCGCCGTATCAGTGGCCTCGATCTCGTAATCATAGTAGCCGGTCGCCAGGCCCATGCTCCAGCCCGCACCAAACTGTTGGTCAAGGGTCAATTGNAGNCCTGATGCCGTACTGTCAGCAGCCGCNACGGATCTTTCNATCGGNAAGAANAGNGCGCGGCCTGTGATGGTGCTGGTCTCNGTATCAACGAAATCATATTGGCCGNCNANCCCTTGTGGNTTCACATCGCCGTCCCAGACAAGGTCNGTGCGGCGAAAGGGGTTCGAGAACTTGCCGCCAGTNAGCGTAAGAGCGCCATAGACTTTNCGNGCGTAGATCTGGTCCAGGCTGACCTGCAAATCATCGTTGAAATTGGAAAGAGATACGTCTGCGGAGTTTGGATCATCCGGATCGCCGGTGACGAGCCTGGCGCCGAATTCGAGTGTTGGGTTNGCTGTATAGATTGCTGCTACACGCCCTCGCGCCACACCGCGAGAGTCCGTGCGGGCGTCGCCATCGGACGTGTTGTACTCGTAACGGAGCCGAAGGTCTCCATTGATGCTTAGTTTGGAGGTGCCTTGCTGAGCAGGCTTGAGCAGGAGATTGTTTGGGGCGGTAGCGGGATTAGCCATTGGCTGGATGACTGGCGATACATCGTGTGGCCGCGATTGAGCGATTTGGGCTTCCAGCCTGGCCAGTCGTGCATCTTGTTCCCGAATTATCTCCTGAAGTTCAGCAATGATCGCGGCTGTGTCNTCGTCACNCAGTGNTTCNCTGGATGCCGGNAAGTATCCCGNGANAATNAGCGTAGTCAGAGNNANAGACGCCCATCTCAGATTTTGCGCGGAGAAAGACACGGGAGGCCGGATCATCAGATCCCTCCCATNGCGACATATTTGATTTCCAGATANTCGTCGAGACCGTAGCGGGAGCCCTCTCGGCCTACACCTGACTCCTTGATGCCGCCGAACGGTGTGGAGTCGCCGGAAATTGCCACATCATTGAGGCCAATCATCCCGGCTTCCAATTGCTCAGACACGCGCCAGGCGCGTGAATAGTCCCGAGTCCAGAAATAGGAAGCCAAGCCGTAGGGCGTGTCGTTTGCCAAGGCGATGGCTTCTGCATCCGTATCAAAAGTGAATACAGGTGCGACCGGACCGAATATNTCTGTGTGGGCGATATCCATATCACCGGACACGCCAGTCAGGATGGTAGGCGGAAAAAANGTNCCGTCNCTATCNGGCAGCCGGNGCGTCGCGCGCTTNGCGCCTTTCGCTAGCGCGTCGTCCACCAAGGCCGCCACCTTGTTCTTGGCAGCCGAGTTGATCATCGGGCCCATTGCGCAAGAAGAATCGAATCCATCGGTCACATTCATGGCATCGGCAGCCGNGANGAATTTGGACAGGAACTCGTCCNGAATTGCCGTATGCAGAAGAATTCGGTTNGCGCAAATGCAAGTTTGCCCGGCGTTGCGAAACTTGGCAACCATGGCGCCGGCGACAGCGGCATCNATATCGGCGTCTTCGAACACGATGAAGGGCGCGTTTCCTCCAAGCTCCAGAGACAGGCGTTTCATGGTGTCGGCGCTCTGCCGCATCAGCANCTTGCCCACACGCGTTGATCCCGTGAAAGAGACTTTCCGAACAAGTGGGTGACTCGTCAGCACGTTTGCAACCGGTGCTGGGTCTTTTGACGGGATGACCTGAAAGACCCCTTCCGGGAAGCCCGCGTCTCGTGCGAGACACTCCAGCGCCAGAGCGGACAGAGGCGTTTCATCNGAGGGCTTCAGGATTATNACGCAGCCTGCTGCCAGAGCCGGNGCGGCCTTGCGCGTAATCATTCCACTNGGGAAGTTCCAGGGTGTGATCGCGCCGACGATACCAATCGGCTGTTTAAGGACGACTTGCCTGCGATTAGAGGCGCTGGTCGGAATGACATCGCCATAGGCGCGTTTGGCTTCTTCGGCNAACCAGTCGATATAGCCCGCATTGAAGGTGATCTCACGGCGCGCCTCAGCNAGNGGTTTCCCCTGTTCGAGAGTTAGGATTTCCCCTAACTCCCGTTCGTTAGACAGGATCAGGTCATGCCANCGGCGAAGAATTTCTCCGCGTTCNTTCGCCGTNCGGGATGCCCAATCTNGTTGAGCCTGCCGCGCGTATTCNACGGCCAGTTCGGTCTCTGCTGCACCAAGATCCGGCAGCTGGGCGACAATAGAACCGTCNGCCGGGTTGAGCACATCGAATGTGTTCTCGACTGGTTCAAGCCGNGTCTCATGCAGAATGCGTTTCAGCAGAGCGTTGGAGGAAACAGTCTGTGGCAAGGGAGGTGCGAGATCGACCGACATGTCAGGAAATTCCGAACTGAGCAGATGTTTCGGCCAAGCCTTCTGATGCCATACGGATCATATCATCAATCTGTTCGCGAGAGATCGTGAGAGGTGGACAGATCACCATCGACTGACCAACCGCGCGCATGATCAGACCCTTGTCGAGGCAAGCATCGCGGCAAATNTTGGCGGCGTTGTCTTCGGCCGTAA
This sequence comes from Hyphomonas sp. TMED31, assembly GCF_002172815.1. Lineage (NCBI taxonomy): Bacteria > Pseudomonadati > Pseudomonadota > Alphaproteobacteria > Hyphomonadales > Hyphomonadaceae > Hyphomonas > Hyphomonas sp. TMED31. Next base: position 5,629 of record NZ_NHCK01000056.1, read on the forward strand.
ACGGTTCGCGNGCTTCCTGAGACTTCACGAGTTGCAGGCCGGCAATCAAGCCTGTGCCGCGGACTTCGCCAATAATCTTGTGTTTTGCAGCAAGTTCCTGCAGGCGCTCGTGCAAGTAAGGGCCAACGTCTTCCTTGACACGCTCAACAAGGCCTTCACGCTCAATGATGTTGATGTTCGCATGCGCAACTGCGCAGGAGACCGGATGCCCGGAATAAGTATAGCCGTGCGAGATCGGGCCGCCTTCGTTGAGGGTTTCAAAAATCTCGTCGCTGAAGGCCACAGCCGAAATAGGGAGGTATCCTGAGGACATACCCTTCGCCATCGGCATGATGTCAGGCTGTACGCCATAATACTGACATCCGAACCATTCGCCCAGGCGCCCAAAGCCACAGATGACTTCGTCACATACAAGCAGGATGTCATGCTTGCGGCAGATGCGCTGAATCTCGGGCCAGTAGGTCGATGGTGGATCGATGACGCCGCCCGCACCCTGGATAGGTTCTCCGATGAAGGCGGCGATGTTGTCCGCACCGACCTCAAGGATCTTGTCTTCAAGCGCTTGTGCTGCGCGCAGTCCGAACTCCTCCGGGGTCATATTCCCTCCGTGAGCATACCAGTGGGGCTCCATGATATGCTCAAAGCCGGGAAGCGTGGATGAGCCCATGTCATGCATGTGCTTCATGCCGCCGAGGCTCGTCGCTGCCAGTGTGCTGCCATGATAGCCGAGGTTTCGACCGATGAAGGCGTATTTCTTCGGCTTTCCGCGAACGTGCCAGTAGTGGCGAGCCATGCGGATTACTGTGTCGTTTGCTTCAGACCCGGAATTCGCAAAGAAGAAATGGTTCAGATTGCCAGGCGCAACTTCAGANAGCTTTTGGGCCAGTTCGATCTGGCTCGGCGTGGAGCTCTGAAAGAAGGAGTTGTAGAACGGCAGTTGTTCCATTTGCTGGGTGGCAACATCGACAAGTTCCTGACGACCATAGCCGACATTCACGCACCATAGACCGGCCATGCCATCCAGGATGCGATTGTTGTCACTGTCTGTCACATAGCAGCCGTCAGCGCTNGTAATGACACGCACACCGCGTTCGGNCAGTGATTTCGGATCACAAAATGGATGGATGTGATGCGAGGCATCGAGTGCCTGCCACTGTGCCGTGTTTCGTTGTACGATCGCCATTGCGCGTCCCTTTCATGTCTTTGATCACATGTTGGATCGCCACCCGATTTGGGAGAAGATGACTAAANCGATGGGCCCGGTGCGGTTTCAGCACCGAGGGGTGGAAACATCACCATCTGGTTAGTTCGCTAGAAGATCACGCATGTATCTCGCGATCTCCAGATCCGCGACTTTCCCACGTGCTTCCAATGCGTCTGCAACGCGCGTCTGATCGCCCACGGGATGCGTCTGGCTTAATTTGGTCACGGCATCCATTTGGCTGATCGCAATACGGAATGATCTGATATGGGGCAGGAGGGTTTCGACCTTGCCGTCTGGAGCGTGCTCCATCATCCAGTTGGAGCTGGAGTCTGTCTCGCTGCGGCGAATGGTTGTTCGCATGATGCTGAGTTGTTCGTCGTCATCATCAACAGGGGTCAACACACCGCGAACCTGCGCAGCTATGTAGTTCCACGTCGGTACGGTCGGGCGTTCCTCATACCAGCTGGCAGAGATATAGGCGTTCGGTCCGGTGAAGATGGCGAGCGCCGGTTGCCCCTTGGCCAACGTTCCTGCGTGNGGGTTATGNCTCGCNANNTGNCCGACGAGTTGCGTGGNGCCATCAGGCTGCACATCAAGATACATNGGCACCGCTGTCGCNTAAGGAAATCCCTCATGACTGGTGACCAATTGGCCGAATGGGAATCTGTCGATGATCGAAACAGGGTCGTCTGACCGATAGGCTTTGGGAATATACATGTTCCACGAAGAAGATTCATTCGGCATTCTGGTCTCGCTCCTTATTGATTTGTCCTACCACCTTTCCTGTCATGAACGCACGATGTGAGGCGCGAAATGCCTCTCCACTGGTGCGGGCAGGGCACCGGAGCGCAACTCCTTGGCAACTGAGCCTCGCGCAGAGGACCTGTAAGGTTTTTTGCAGACTGACCGCGTGGCAATTGCACTCGGTATGCCAGCAGGGAGAAATTTTGTGACGCAATCCTATGATCAACAATCACCTGAGTTGGGTGACATCGTTTCGGCATATGCTGGCCAGTTGATGCCGGATGTCCAGATGAGGACGTTTGCCCGAACACACGAAATTTTTCCAACGCGGATCATNAAATCNGGCGGNACGCCAAGTGAACTGCCACGGACGGCGAACACCCTGACGGATCTGGCTATCCCGACAAATGGCGACACCTANGATCTGTTTGATTATGTGTCCCGGAATCGCCTCGTTGGCTTGCTTGCNCTCAAGGATGGCCAAATCGTTCATGAATATCATGAGAGCGGATTTGACGCNGACACGCGCTGGATGTCGATGTCGATGGCCAAGTCCGTTTCNACGACATTGGTCGGTACTGCCATCAAGGATGGCTACATCGACAGTGTGGACGACCAGCTTGTNAAATACATGCCGGAACTGTCTGGGAGTGGCTATGATGGCGTTTCCATCCGGCACCTGCTTCAAATGACGTCTGGCGTGAAATGGGATGATACCCATACGACGCCCGGTTCNGAGCGCCGCGTCATGCTGGACTTGCAGGTGGCCCAGCAGCCAGGTGCAATTATGGATCTCATGGCGTCNTTGCCACGTATCGCTGAGCCAGGNCAGGTCTGGAACTACAGNACGGGTGAAACCCATGTTGTCGGTGCGTTGGTCAAAGCAGCGACAGGGAAGTGGCTGGCAGATTATTGTTCGGAAAAAATGTGGTCGCGACTTGGCATGGATTCAGATGCCGCATGGTGGCTTGAAGCGCCTGATGGCCTGGAAGTGGCCGGAAGTGGAATCTGCGCGACATTGCACGACTATGCGCGCCTTGGCCTGTTCGCATTGAACAACGGTGTCATCGATGGCGAATCTGTTGTGCCTGACAATTGGTTCGTCGAAGCGACGGAACCGCGCATGGCGGGCGACGCGCCGCTGAACTATGGTTACATGTGGTGGCCAGTGCCAAGCCGAGATGGGGATTTTTCGGAAGGCGCGTATAGCGCCCGCGGCATATTCGGGCAGTACATCTACATCAACCCAACCCGGAACATTGTTCTGACGGTCCTCAGCTGCCGGTCAAAGCCGAAGTTCGCTGAAGCGATTCTGGACAATGATTTCTTCAACGCGGCTGCGGATGCACTGGGCTAGAGCACTGGTTTGAATTCCGGTGTGTCCTTGGCGATCGTATTGGCCAGCCACTGNCTGAACTTTCGCAGGCTCGGCTCGTTCCACCGATCGTGCCGCGCGATAAGCACGTAATCTCCGCGTCTGGGCGGGAAGGCAGGATTGTCCTTTCCGATCCANACCAGATCACCTCTCGCGAGATGCTTTTCGGAAAGNANTGGGTTCGTCAGGGCAATTCCGCGNCCATGCCGAGACGCATCTGCTGTCAGATTGCCNTGCCACAGGCGCGGGCCTTTGAGCCCGNTGCCGCAATCGACCCCAAGAGATTCCAGCCATATCTTCCAGGTTTCCGTCGTGTTCTCGTGCAAGAGCTGATGCTCGAGCAGGTCTTCAGGCGTTTCAATTGGGGGAGATTTCTCCAGATATTCCGGACTCGCCACAGGAATGATCGGAGATTGTGCAACTACCTGGCTTCTCAGATGGGGTGGAAGCTCACCAAGATCTTCATAAGATGCCCAATAGCGGATGTCTGCAGTTGCCTCATGAGACAGAAAATCCGGAGCGCTAACAGATGGCTTGAGTTCGATCTCAACCCCTTGATTTGCGCGCTCCAGNGACGCNAGGCGACGCGACAACCATTGCTGTGCGAATCCGGGTGTACTCCAGATAAGCAGTTGGTGATGAATGCCCTGGTTCAATACATCCAGCGTCGCATGCGCGACCATATCCAGNGCGGCGGCGATGGATTTGTGATAATCCTTCCCCGCTTCGGTCAGGATCAGACCGGTAGGGGCGCGTTCAACGAGAGTGATTCCGACCCATTCCTCGAGCGTTCTCAAATGCCGGCTGAGGACCGCATGGTCCCGGTCGAGCCATTTGGCGGCTTTGCGTACACCTCCCAGACGCGCAATGGCGTCAAATGCCCTCAAGCCCTCGAATGGCGGTAGAGCTTTGCGCTGAGGTGGCTGTTGCCCTGGAGCGGGTAGGTCGCCCTTGCGGTCGGCCATGAATGCTTCCTTGTTGTTACGCTTCTCATTCGCAATTGACGGCGGTCGTTGGGATGAAGTCAAGTTTTCTGGTGAGTCCAGTTGGGCTGCTGATGCATCGCGCCCGAATTCAGAGCTGATCATTTAGGTGTCTCCCTGCACAGACTTCGATTGACGCTGTCGACGTCGCGCCAGCCAAAGCTGAATTCCGAGAGTGATCATCACAAGTAGCCAGATGCCGGTCGCGAAATTGAGGAGCCTGCCCGGCAATCCTCCGATCTGACCTGTGTGAAGTGGATATAAAGCTTCAGTAATTCGTTCATTGGCGGCGCTGTTGGCCGCATCGTGCTCGAGCAGAACTTTGCCATCCAAGCCTACGAAAACGCGCGTTGCACCGTAAAGCCGGGGCATCTCTCCGGGCGCATTGACGCGTATCCGATACCACGGCCGATTTTCGGAGGGGAGGGAAATGGCAGTCAGCGTAGAGCCGGGATATTGCTCCAGGGCCGTATCAAGCACGTGTTCGAGAGGGACATGAGGTGTTTGGACGGGGGCGGTGATCGCCGGTGCGTTTTGTGTCACGCCCAGCCAGTTCGCGATCACATCTGCCTGTGCGAGCGCAGTTCCCGACAGAATGACGACAGAAGCTGGTAACGCGCCCCAAAACCCGACTCGCCAATGCCATCCAGAGAGACTGGCTGGTTTTGGTGCATTCGGCGCTTGGGCAAACGCTGTGAGGCGCTTTCGCCTTGACCATCCGATGGTGAGGCCCATCGCGATGTTTGACACCAACAGCAGGCCGGAAATGGTAAGGAAGGTATAGCCCACCGATCCAAGCAGGAGCGTTTTGTGGAATTGGGTAGCCGTTTCGAAAACGGCGCCGTCAGAGAACAGGTTGGAATCCGAGCGGTCACGAACCCTGTTGCCGACGCCATCTATCCGAACCGTGCGGCTCTCTCCATCGCGCTCAAGATACGCATCATACTGGCCATCACGCCCGCCTGAAAACCAGACTGAAGAAATGTCGTCCCCATTTGCGAGCATGTCGTCAATTGTCGCCGCGATTGCGGCGTTGTCGGTTTTTGTCGCTTTTTGTCCTAACAGGAAATCGTCAATGTCGGCTCGAAACGCAATCATCAGGCCGGATGCTGCCTGCAAAATCCATACGGTCAGAAAGACCAGACTTAGCCATTTGTGAATGAGTCGAAGTTTCGAGAGTTGCATGCGACCTCCAGCCGTCGGCGGCGAATTGCCTTTGGTCAGTATGGCAAACAGGTTTTGACATCCGACAGATGCGAAGCGTGAGCGAGGTGGTGCGGAAAAGACACCTAGTAGTGCATCCTAGGCCCCTTCGCCAATGCTGGCGGCACGTGGTCAAGTTACAGGTGCGGAAAAGCCTACAAGACACATACAGGATCTCGCATCCTGTCGACATGATGGGTCGCACTCTAATGGGGAGCAGGAATTGAGAAAGTTTTCGTCACTCGCCTTCGGCATGTTTGGACTGGCGCTGAGTACAGGGTGTATCTCGAGCGCCCAGGAATGGGACGTGACGGATACCGGGGAACCCTATCGTGAGGTGGCGCTGACGCTCGATGAAGGCACGTGGATAAGCGTAGCTGTGCACCCCTCTGGCAAAACCATTCTCTTCGACGTGCTCGGCGACATTTACTCCATGCCTGCAGAAGGTGGAGAGGCGCGCCTCGTATTGGGTGGCTCCGCAATCCAGCACTCTCCCGTCATCAGTCCAGATGGTCGCCGGGTCGCCTATATAAGTGATGTAGATGGCACAGATAATATCTGGACGGCCGATCTCGACGGCGGCAACCGGGTTCAGGTGTCGTTTGAGCAAACACAGGCTGTCGTCGATCCGGCCTGGAGTGCAGACGGCAAATCTATCGCCGCGGCNCGCATGTTCGATACCGCTGACAAGCTGCATGCGTCCGAACTGGTGGCATACCCGTCCGGCGGCGGTTCGGCTGAAATTGTCGTCGAGATGCCTGCGAATGGCGAAAACGTACACGATGCGGAATACTCACCAGACGGCNATTATCTCTACTATGTGGAGAAGGTTACTCCACCGCATGCTTCGGCCATATATGTCGACGCGAACCACAAGAATTTCGCGATTCAAAGACTTGAGTTGAACAGTAGTCAGATTGAAACCGTTGTTGGAGGCTTTGGCGGCGCGCTGGCGCCTTCGATTTCTCCCGATGGAAGCAAGATGGCTTTCGTGCGGCGCGTCAAAGAGCAGACCATGCTCTTTGTCTACGATTTCGAAACCCGAGAGCAGGTTCCCGTATTCGATGAACTTGATCGCGACGGCCAAGCAGATTTCCTGGGACAGGGAGCATACTATCCGCGTTTCTCCTGGTTTCCTGACGGACAATCAATTGCCATTTGGAGCGGAGGAAAAATCAAGCGGATATTCCTCCAAGATGGCCGGGCCGAGGAAATATCCTTCTCCCTTACAGCGCATCACAGGCTGACAGAGTCCGTCCGGTTTTCACAGGATCTGGCGCCCGAAGAGTTCCGGGTCAAAGCAATCTCCAGGCTTGCGCTGTCGCCCGATGGTGACACGCTCATGTTTGGCGCGCTTGGACGCACTTGGCAGCAATCAGTTTCTTCTGGAGGAGAGCCTCATCAGCTCTCACCGACCAAAGCATCGCAATCGGATGCCAGNTTTTCTCCGGATGGTTCAAAAACGGCATACATAGAATGGAATGATGTGAAGGGTGGGGAGCTCAAACTCAAATCTGATGGTGAGCCGCCGGTTACGCTTTTCCAGTCCATCGGCATTGTTCGCGAACCAGTCTTTTCGCCCGATGGCTCCAAGATCCTNTTCCAGATTGCGTCAGGTGATGATTGTCTCGGCGGTTATCGCGCTGATCCGGGAATTTATTGGATGTCGACAGAAGGCGGGGCGGAGGTTCCGCTTGGNATCGCGGGCGCAAATCCACGCTTCTCGCCAGATGGATCCCGCGTCTACTTCACGACAGCCGGATATGAAGATGGNACGCTGATCACAACATTGGAAAGCATCGCGTTCGCAGGCGGTGACCATCGTATTCATTTGAGAACCCAGGATTCGGACACGAGCGAATTGAAGCTCAGCCCAGACCTCAAGTGGATCGCCTACAGGCATTACCAGACTTACCATATCGCCCCGTTTGATCCTGATGAGACAGAATTAACCCTGAACGCTGAAGAGGGCGTCCAGATAGAGCAGGCGGGTGGATACGAACTCATTTGGGATCATGATTCCAGCGGCGTTTACTGGGCCTTGGGACCGGACGTTTATCATGCAGCCATCGCTTCCGAAGTGAATGAGCCAGAACTGTTCGCACAAGTGAACTTGCATGTGCCGGCCGACCGCCCCGTCGGAATGACAGCATTGGTAGGCGGTCGCATCATCACGCTGCACGATGCCGGCATTATCGAGCGTGGAACAATCATCACGGACGGCAATCGCATTTCGGCGGTCGGTCCAGCCGACGAAATCCAGATTCCAGCCGGCGCACACATTGTTGATGTAGGGGGTAAAACCCTTATGCCGGGTTTGGTAGATATGCATGGGCATTTGGATACGTGTTACTACGCATCTGCCGGCCTTTTGCCGCAACAGCAGGCCTCTCGCTATGCGGCGCTGTCCTTCGGGGTGACCACGAACTACGACCCGTATACGTCTGAATTGCCAACCTACACTGCGTCAGAAATGACCCTTGCAGGCGACATGACAGGGCCACGCAATATCGCAGTCGGAAGCGTCATATACGGCCGGAAGCGGAAGTATGATCCGGTGTTCATCCCGATCGATTCTTATGAGGACGCGAAAGTGATCATGGATCGAAAGCTGTCCCTGGGCGGAACAGTGATCAAGAGTTATCGCCAGATCCAACGCCAGCAAAGGCAGATGCTGAACAAGGCCGGTCGAGAAAAAGGGATCATGGTGGATGTTGAGGGCGAGAGCCATTTCTTCAATGGGATAACGGCCATTCTCGACGGCAACATGAATTTGCAACACAATGTGCCTGTCGAGACGCTGTATGATGACTTCATACAGCTCATGGCCGCGTCGGATGTCGCACATACGCCGACATTGATTGTTCTGTTTGGTGAGCTGATGGGAGAAAATTATCTCTTCACCTCATCTCGCTTGTGGAATGATCCGCGCGTCGAGACCTATGTCCAGACCACGACAAGCTCTTACAGCCCCCTGGCCGTGCCCGTCGGCGCCCCCCCTTATGTTCGGGGCATGACCGGATTGCAGGCCGCTGAAGAGATTTGGGATATCGGGTTCAGGGCGTCTGCGCGCTCGATGAAGGAACTCAATGATGCGGGCGGGCTGGTGAATGCCGGTTCGCATGGCCAGGTCTATGGGCTGGCCATGCATTGGGAGCTTCAGCTTCTCGCCGAAGGCGGGATGAGCAATCTGGATGTATTGAAAGCTGGTACCATAAATGGCGCGAAGACTTTGGGCCTTGAGGAACAAATCGGATCGCTACGTGTCGGAAAGCTCGCTGACATCATTGTTCTGGATGAAAACCCGCTCACGGATATTCGCAATACGGAGTCAGTTTCCATGACCATGGTGAACGGACGCCTTTATGATTCTTACAGCATGAATGAAGTTGGAAACTACGATCGTCCTCGAATGCCCTTCTATTGGGAAGAGAATGATGTGCCCAACCACATCCAGTGGAAACCCGCTTGGGGCCATCATTGAGCCCGGATAGATCGCGCCAAATGAAGAGAGAAAAGAGTATGAGTGACACGCACGACACCGGCGAAGTGACTGGTGCAGGAACTGCGCGCGGAGTGGATGGTGGAGACACGGTGTTTTTCGGCCACCCAAAAGGACTGGCTTACATCGTCTTCACCGAAGCCTGGGAACGCTTTTCGTTCTACGGAATGCAGGCACTGCTCATCCTCTATATGGCGACTTATCTGTTCCTGCCGGAAAACTCGGGGAATGTTGCAGCATTTGAGCCCTTCCGGGGCGTGTTTGAAGCGGTCTTCGGTCCACTCAGTGTCCAGGCGCTCGCCTCTCAGGTGTTCGGAGCTTATGTGGGGCTCGTCTATTTCGCGCCGGTGCTTGGCGGACTAATCGGCGACCGATTGCTGGGGCGGACAAAGGCGGTGCTTCTTGGTGCGTTGCTTATGGCACTCGGTCATTTCCTGATGGCATTTGAAGCGAGCTTTCTGTTGGCATTGGCAACGCTGATACTCGGATCAGGCCTGCTGAAAGGCAACTTGGCGGCTCAAGTTGGCGGATTGTACGACAAGTCCGACAAGCGCAGGGATTCCGGTTACTCGATCTATGTGTTCAGCATCAATGTTGGAGCATTTATTGCCCCCCTCGTGTGCGGAACCTTGGGAGAAGTTTATGGCTGGCACTATGGCTTTGGTGCGGCCGGCATCGGCATGATGATTGGACTGGCGGTGTACCTTTCCGGATTGTCCTATCTGCCCGTCGATACAGTTCAGAAAAGCGAAGATCGCCCGCGCCTCCAAAAAGGTGATGGCATTGTCATTTTATCGATCCTGCTGATGCTTGCGCTGACATCCCTGTATTGGACTGCGCAAAGCCAGGTTTGGAATGCTTATCCGCTCTGGCTGCGAACCGATGTGGACCGGAACATTTTTGGTCTGGATGTGCCGGTAACGTGGTTCCAGTCTCTTGATTCATTGGCCGTCTTGCTCCTGGCGCCACTGGTGCTGTGGTATTGGCGATCTCAGTCTCGCCGGAATGCTGAACCGGGCGACCTTGTGAAGCTCGCCCTCGGTTGTGCAGTGTTCGCATCTGCGTTCGTGTTGCTGGGATTTGGTGACTTGATGTCCGGAGATGGGGCTGTGTCGTTGTTGTGGCCGACCATCTTCCATTTCGTCTGCGCAATCGGGTTCTTGTATGTTGGCCCAATCGCTCTGGCTCTTACTTCGCGAGCAGCGCCGGAATCCGTCAATTCAATGATGGTGGGATCGTACTACCTAGCGATCTTTGTGGGAGGTCTGTTCAGTGGCTGGTTGGCGCGCTTCTACGAAACAATGTCCGCGTCGGGATTTTGGCTCATGCACGCCGCGATTGTGGGTGCAGCGGCTGTCCTGATCATCGCGCTTCGGCCTGTGCTGTCCCGTGCAATGCGATTGGAAGACCCAACCCCTGAACCAAGCGATGCTCTGTCCGCAGAACAGGAGAGTATTTGATGACGACCCATTTGTTGAGCGCCGTTTCAGTTGCGGCCTTGATTGCAATGACAGCCTGCGTCGCGCCAGAACGTATTGAGGAGGAATCCAGCGCCAACATAAATGTGTGCGCAGATCCAACTCATGAAGGCGCTTGTGACTATCTTGGTTTTGATGGTCTTCAGAGCGCGGTAGATGCTGCACCGCCTGGAGCAGTGATCAGCATGCAATCTGGATCCTACGCGCCTGGCAGCTACAGAGATGTTCCGTTTCAGGACTTGGCGGTACGTGGAGCGCTTGTGATCGATGGGAAAAACCTCACCCTGCGGGCAAGTCCTGGGGCTGTTCTCCAAGGACGCAAGGAGTTTCCCGTAAGCGCAATTGTTGTTCGAGATTCCGACGTCACAATCTCAGGACTTGCGATCTCTGATTTCTTCTATGGAGAGCCAGAGGATGATATCTACGACGGCCATGGAATCTTCACCATCGATAGTCAGGTATCTCTGCAAGGTGTTCGAATATCAGGCATCGAGAAGATGGCGGTTACAGGCAGGGAAGCTGGTCACGTATCGGCAAGTGNNTTGNTAATNGAAAACTCTCACCTTGGCATATGGCTGGAAGAGACAGCTCATNTTCAGATGAAGAACAGNCGAATTGTGGGAAGCGAGTCTGCGGGTGTTGCCGCCTATGGAGACGCGACCGCAACGGTCGTGGANAGNGTGATTGATGGCAATCAGGACGATGGTCTCTATACAGANAATCGTGCTCANATCGTGACAATGCGTTCAGATATCTTGANNAACTCCCCATTCGGCGCGCGCGCGGCAGACGAAAGCACGATTGTTATCTGCGAAAGTAATATGGCCGGAAATGAGGATGACACAGGTGTCGAAGGCGAGGGGNCGGTTCTNATTAACGCCGTCGAGGAATGNCGAGTTTGATCTGATGCCTCGCCCTTGTCGGCAATCAGACCGGAAGCCGCTCCATCTTGATGATGGGGCGGTTNTCTTTTGNGCAAACAAAAGACCCGGNCGATAGTTTCGCCCGGGTCAGTCTATGTCTTGTTGCCTGTTGATAACCGGAGTGTCCGGTTATCAACGATTGTGCAGTTTACGCGTACTAGAAATTGTACGCAGCGCTNACGCCAANCACCCGNGGACGTGTGCGGTTNGCATTNGCCCANGCCTGATAGGGGTCNATCGACTTGTTCTCGTCTGTNAGGTTNGTNGCGAAGACTTCCAGNTCGAACTGNCCAACCTGTACGCCNGCACGNNCATTNAGCAGGTTCAGNGCATCNGANCTNTGNGGCANNGCNGACTCANANAAGCTGGAACGGTCGATATAGGTGACCTTGTCACGGTGGTTGAAGTCGACCCGTACAAATGCCGGGTGATCCGGTGTGATGTCAAAGTCGTAATTCACGCCGAGCGTGTAGCTCAATTCCGGCGTGTAGTCGGTCGGATCGCCCACCTGGTTTACTTCGTCGGTATCGGCAGTTTCGACGATCTCACTATCGAGATACGCGGCATTGGCCGAAAGCGTCAAACCGGACATAGGCTGGTACGCGACGCCAGCTTCTACGCCTTTGACCTCAACNTTACCAATNTTGCTGGACTCNCCCAGNAANGCTCCATTCACTTCNGTCAGTCGACGGCGTACCATGTCTTTGTANTCGGTGAAGAAGACAGCGACATCGTATTGAAGGTTACTTGTGCTTCCCTTCGTACCGATTTCATAGGTCAGGATGTTTTCAGGACCGTAGGGATCGAACGGCGCAGAGTTGAATCCACCGCTCCNGAAACCAGAACCNGCGCTGGCATAGATAGTTGCGTCCGGATTGTACTCATAGGTCATGTACACGCGCGGATCGACCGATTGGAATGTGTCCGAAAGCTCCGTGCCGGTNCCNGGTGCGTATTCAATGAGGCTGGTTTGCTCGTCATGGAAGTAGCGAAGGCCAGCACCAAGCGTNAGCCTGTCTGTCAGATCATANGCGCCATCTGCGAACAGGGAATAGGATTCCGACGTTGAGGCAGAATAGTAGTAGAGGTCGTCGTACAGCACTCCGCCACCTTCATACAGATCGCCGCCGGGCGCATAAGCATATTCGTAGTCGGCCGTCAGCGAACGTTCGCCATCGCTGTAGTAAGCGCCAATCGTCCAGGCAAAGTTTTCACCTGCATCAGCAAGGCGCAGTTCCTGAGAGAACTGTTCGGCCTTTACGAAGCGATCATCATTACCTTCAACAAATCCGTAGGAGTAGTTACCTTCACGCGCGATGTAGGTGAATGGGTATTGGTGGTCGTGATCGATTTGGGTNGTTGAGGACGTTAATTCCGCAAAGCCAAAGTCGTAGGTAAGTTCGAGATTGTAGATATCGAAATCGAANTTCTTGGGGATCATGACCTTGCTGCGGTCTGGCCCCACATCAACCGTGCGATCTGGTTCTTCATAACCCATACCCAGCTCGGTTTCAGCGCGCTGGATCTGCACCATNGCCTTGGCGGTGAAGTTTTCTGTTGGAACCCAGAGGACTTTACCGCGTGCGTTCAGCAGCTCAGTGCCGTTACCATCCTCGATGCCGGCTTCAGGTTGATCAATCCAGCCGCCGCCACTTTCGAGACCAAGAGCGAGACGAACTGCCAGTTTGTCTTCAACGATCGGCGCATTGACGACAAGNTCAGCCTTCTGGCCAACTTCACCTTCTGAAACAGTGTAGAGCTCGCCTTTGACTTTTCCTTCGACTTTGTCGAGGACCGGATCAGCTGTGATGAAGCGAATGACCCCGCCTGCGGCGCCCTGTCCGTAGAGTGTGCCTTGTGGACCTTTCAGAACTTCGACGCGCTCCAGATCAAGCGCCACCGGGCTCAACTGATCATAGCCGCTCAATGATAGAGGGGCTTCGTCCATATACATTCCGACAAGTGCACCGGAACCGGATTGGTTCGCCAGACCACGGACAAAAATCGTGTAGCTGCCCGGACCATCTTCCCTCATGGTCAGACCAGGTACGTTGAATGACAGGTCTTGCACACTCTCGATGCCCAGCTTGTCCAATTCGTCACCAGAAATGGACTCAATAGCCATCGGCACATCGATCAGGCGCTGTTCCCGTTTTTGAGCCGTTACCATAATCGCGGACTGTACCAGTTCGGTATCTTCCGTTGTCGGCTCGGTTGTCTGGGCCCCCGCAGTCGCTGCATGCATCAGAGCGATGACAGCGCTGCCTGTTGTCCAAAGATATTTACGTTTCATGTCTTCTCCCGCTCGCTTTTGCTACATTAGAGGGAAGTAAGACGGACAAACAGAATATTGGGCAGATGCCAAAATTGAGACACATGGTGCGAATTGCGCACCTGCCAGTGCGGTCGTTGTGCGTACGTCTTACAAATGGGTTTCGACAGTCTTGCGAAACCCAGTCAGACAGGGGAGTCTCGCTGATTAGTCTGTTTCGGACGGGGTGTTGATCACACCATCGGTGCCGAGTGCGCTCAGTGCTTCATCTGAGTATCCAAGTAAAGTCTTGAGTACATCTTGGGTATGTTCGCCTAAAATTGGTGCAGCCGATACATACTCCGCCGGAGTGCGACTGAGGCGCGCTGGAAAGGCGACGCCCGACACNTCGCCCAGACTGGAGTGCGGTAGCGTAATCCGAGTATTGCGTGCNTGTATATGAGGGTCTGCAAATACGTCACCGACTCTATTCACAGGACCTACAGGAGCCTTGCATCCGTCCAGAGTGTCTAGCCAGTAAGATGTCGTCGCGGTCTGCAATGTGTTGTGCAGAATGTCGGTGAGAACCGTGCGATTTTGCACGCGATTGGCGTTCGACCGGAAGCGGGGATCCTTGGATAGCTCTGAGAGGCCGAGGCGGNTGCAGAGATCTTCAAACTGGTCGTCATTGCCAACCGCCAGCACGATGTGTCCGTCGCCGGTTTTAAACACATCGTAGGGTGCGATGCTGGGGTGTGCGTTCCCCATACGTGACGGGCTCTGGCCCGTGGCAAGGAAGCCTTGGGACTGGTTGGCCAGGGCAGCGACAAGGCTATCCAGAAGCGAGATGTCGATTGCTTGCCCTTCGCCGGTTTTGTCACGATGCCGTAGCGCCGCCTGAACGGCGTTGGCGGCGTACAGACCGGTAAGGATATCGACGAGTGCCACCCCGACCTTCATCGGGCCGGCCCCCGGTTCTCCGTCTGGAACGCCCGTAATGCTCATCAAGCCGCCCATTGCCTGAATCAACAGATCGTAACCCGGCTGGCTCGCATATGGGCCTGTCTGTCCGAAGCCGGTAATTGAACAATAGATCAACCCGGGATTCTCGGCGCAGAGCGTTTCAGCATCGAGGCCATATTTGGCGAGGCTTCCCGTCTTGAAATTCTCGATCAGAACGTCGCTGGTCTTTGCCAGTTGCCGGATGATATTCTGGCCTTCCACTCGTGTGATATCCACGCACACTGATTTCTTGTTGCGGTTTGCGCTCAAGAAGTAGGAAGCTTCGCGNNTGNTTGGGTCTGATCCATACTGGAATGGAGGGCTCCAGCTGCGTGTGTCGTCGCCGCGACTAGGGCGCTCAATCTTTATGATTTCAGCCCCGAGGTCACCCAAGAGCTGTGTGGCCCAGGGGCCTGCCAGCACACGGCTGAGATCCAACACACGAAGACCCGCGAGTGCCTGTGCCATATCAGTTGAAAGCCGCGATACCGGTTTGAGCCCGCCCNAGAATGAGGGCGTGCACGTCGTGAGTGCCTTCATAGGTATTCACGGCTTCCAGATTGCACATGTGCCGCATGATGTGGAACTCATCCGAAACACCGTTGCCACCATGCATGTCGCGCGATGTCCGGGCGATCTCCAGCGCCTTCCCAGCACTATTGCGCTTGATCAGCGAAATCATTTCCGGCGTTGCCTGATGAGTATCCAGCAGGCGGCCCACCTTCAGACAGGCTTGCAAACCAATAGAAATTTCAGTCTGCATGTCAGCTAGTTTGCGTTGNATCAGCTGGTTCGCGGCGAGCGGGCGGCCAAACTGCTTTCGATCCAGCGTGTAGTCGCGCGCAGCGGTCCAACAGGTGCGAGCCGCGCCGAGTGCGCCCCAGGCAATTCCGAAACGTGCCTTGTTCAAGCAGCCAAACGGGCCTGACAGTCCACGGGCGTTCGGGAGCAGGTTTTCTTCAGGGACGAACACATCGTCCATGACAATTTCACCGGTGATGGATGCGCGCAGCGCGAGCTTACCTTTGATTTCGGGCGTCGACAGGCCACTCATGCCGCGTTCAAGCACAAACCCGCGAATGACTCCGTCGAGTTTCGCCCAGACCACCATGACATCGGCGATCGGGCTGTTCGTGATCCACATCTTTGCACCGTTCAGGCGGTATCCGCCATCCGTCTTTACCGCCCGCGTGGCCATATTGCCGGGGTCCGAACCGTGGTCGGGTTCAGTCAGGCCGAAACAGCCAACGAGATCACCTGACACAAGACCAGGCAGCCAGCGTTGGCGTTGTTGTTCGTCGCCATAGGCATGAATAGGGTGGATGACGAGCGAGGATTGAACGCTCAAGGCAGATCGGTAGCCTGAATCAACAGCTTCAACTTCGTGCGAGACCAAACCATAGGCTACGTGGCTGACCGCCGCGCCGCCATACTCTTCCGGCAGGGTTGGCCCAAGCAGACCGAGCGCGCCCATTTCCCGCATGATTTCGCGATCAAAATGACCTGACCGATTGGCTTCCACAATTCCAGGCAGAAGGCGTTTGTCGGCAAAATCTGCAGCGGTCTTTTGCACAAACCGTTCTTCCTCAGTCAGATCGGAAGCGAGCGAAAGGGCGTCGGCCCAGTTGAAGGCAGAGTGCTTGGTCATTTTGCTGTCCTGATATTTATGAGTGTCTTGAGCGTCTAATCAGCCGAAACGCGGTATCCGGTCTGCTGCCAGCGGCCTGGATTGATTATGATCTCGTCACCCGCAAACTGAATGCTGAACGGGTAGCGGCCACGCTCGACAGTGAATGTGTCTCGGGTGGCGGCCAAGAGGGGACGGGGAGTGCCCTTTTTGACCTGAAAGACATCACGCTCTCCCGTTGCAGATGCGACGAGCGCGCCATTCTCCACGCTAACCGTTAATTCAGCCAGATGGCTGAAGCGATAGGTTCCGGCGTACTTTTCCAGCGTGCGGGCTGGGAGAACAAGTTCCGGATCTGGGTCTGGCTGAGTTACCTGATGCGCAGGCACTGCGGCGAGGATGGCATCCCACATCAGTTCAGACGCGGCGACGCCGATCTCCATGCTCGGGATGGTTTCGCCGGGGCCGGTCTCCACCTCATTCGTCGACACAGCGTAGAGTACATCACCGTCAAATTCGCTTGCGAAAGGTTGAATACCTCGCGCCATCGATGTGTGTACCTGAACAGCAAGTCGTTGCAGCTCGGCTGGCGTCATTGAGCGGTTGGTAACGACAACGCTGATCGTTGTGTTCTTTCGCTCAGCGCCTGGTGACTCCTCGTCGCCATTCCAGCCGGGCTGCACGCTATCTGGTGCCGCCCGCATCAGATCTGTCGCTTTCAGGTTTTCCGGCCAGTTGCTTCCCTTGTGACAAGCGACGACATTACCTTCACGGTCGGTCACCGTGCCAAGAGCGTTGACGACGGTGAATACCGCAATCTTCACATCACCAATCTGGCGGAACGCGCTGCCTTGTCCGGAGCGTGCGTTGCAGCCGAAAATGCCGCCATTCATGGCAGAACGACCTGCGCCATAGGCGCCATTTGGAAATACGCCCGGTTCTGCAGCCCTCAATGCCAGTTGGGCAAGACGTTTGTCGGGATAGATTTCGTTGAGGCGCCGACCGCCGAAATCGTAGATGATGGAACCGACAACGAGGCCCACATTGTCCCAGCGACCGCCACGATACTTGTCATCGAGCAACGCAGTATTGGCAGCTGTCACCGCTTCCAGACCATACCAAGAGCCACCAGACAGGACGATGGCGTCGAGTTCGGGCTGATTGTATCCTAGTTCCAGATATTTGGCGTTGACGGTGCCTGGTCCACCGCCGCGAGAATCGACGGCAGCGTTCACTTTTTTTCCAAATTTCAGAACCGTCAGGCCTGTTGGCCCATCTTCGTACTGGCCCGTTCCAATCTCCAGCATCGGCCAATCGAAGGTCAGCGCCGTCTCGCTGTCAAAGCCATCATTTATCAGGGCTGGAAGTTCGTCCTGACCGACGGGCGGCATATCTGCCAGCGCTGATTGAGGAAGGGTCGCGCAAGCCGTCATAAGTGTCGCTGCCAATGCCATTCCAATCGCGGGAACGGGGTTACATTTCAGCTTGGTACGGTTGGTCATAATCTTGTTCCTCGATTCTGGAGGCCAGCATACGTGAAAGCAGCTTTGCCGACATAGATGCGATATATTGATGTGCTGGTGCGCTCAGGTCACCGTTGCGGTTCGCGAACGTCGTGGGCCAACCGGAAGCCGACAGTGAAATATCCCTGATCCTTAGGTCCGGGCAGTCGATATCTCGGTGACAGATAGTCGCCAGCATCGCCGTAGGAGCCGCCACGAATTGAGCGTTTGTCCGGCGTGTCGCATTCTGTGCGTGCGGAGCCATCGACAGGCGCGCCCACATAGTTGTCTTGATGACAGTCAGCTTGCCACTCCCAGACGTTTCCTCGCATGTCGTGGATGCCGAACTTGTCGGAAGGAAAACTGCCGACGGGGGCGGTTTCAATCCAGACATCCCGTCCTTCCGCTTTGCCGCCGCAGCAGTCAACCAACCCGATATTTGCTTCGTCGTGCCCGACGACGCCGTCATCGCCTTCAATGTCGCCAAATGTCGCCACGTATTCCCATTCTGCTTCCGACGGTAGGCGATACGCTTCCCCGGTTTGTTGCGTCAGCCAGGATGCGTATGCTTGTGTATCTTCCCA
>NZ_NHCK01000057.1:0-16905 GCF_002172815.1 Hyphomonas sp. TMED31
CGTCGAGGAACTCGACCGCGTCTTCGGCGGGGGCATTGTGCCATCGTCCGCCACGTTGATCGGTGGCGATCCCGGCATCGGCAAATCGACCCTGCTGCTTCAGGTCGCCGCGCGCCTCGCCCGCAATGGCGTGAAGACGGTCTATGTCTCCGGCGAAGAAGCCGCCGCCCAGATCCAGGAGCGGGCCAAGCGCCTGAAAGTGGCCGAAAGCCCGGTAGACCTCGCGACCGAGACAGATCTGCGCAAGATCCTGTCTGCGCTGAAGGCCGCCAATCCGGACTTCGTGGTGATCGATTCCATCCAGACCATGTGGTCTGACAGCCTGGAAGCCGCGCCCGGCTCGGTCAGCCAGGTCCGCGCCTGCGCGCAGGAGCTGACCCGCTGGGCCAAAAAATCCGGCGCGGCGCTGGTCCTCGTTGGTCACGTTACCAAGGAAGGCAACATCGCCGGCCCGCGCGTGGTGGAACACATGGTCGATGCGGTTTTCTATTTCGAAGGCGAGCGCGGCCACCAGTTCCGAATCCTGCGCGCGGTGAAAAACCGGTTCGGCCCGACAGATGAAATCGGCATCTTCGAGATGCACCAATACGGCCTCGCCCCGGCAAAGGAGCCATCGGCCCTGTTCCTGTCCGCTGATGGGGACGCAGAGGGCGGCGCGGCCGTCTTTGCAGCGATGGAAGGCTCCCGCCCCGTACTGGCCGAAGTGCAGGCCCTTGTGGCCAAATCCGCCTATGGAACGCCTCGGCGCAGCGTTGTCGGCTGGGATGGTGGGCGCCTGGCCATGCTGCTGGCCGTGCTGGAGGCGCGCTGCGGCATCAGCCTTGCGGGCATGGATGTCTATCTCTCCGTCGCGGGCGGCTATCGCATCGGCGAACCGGCAGGTGACCTTGGTGCGGCGGCAGCCCTGCTAACCTCGCTTGCCGACATGCCGGTGCCAGAGCGCAGCGTGTTTTTCGGGGAAGTCGCCCTGTCCGGCGCCGTTCGCCCGGTGGCGCGGATGGAACAGCGCCTGAAGGAGGCTGCGCGCCTCGGCTTCACCCATGCCTATGTGCCGGAAGGCAGCCCGACTTCAGTCGATGGCTTGACGATCACCCCGATTAAACGGCTTATCGATCTTGCCCAACTTCTCGCCCCGGACGCCCAGAATGCTTGAGTCCATTACAGCTTTTGATGCCATTGCGGTCGCGGTCATCGTGATCTCCGCCATCATGGCGTTTGCCCGGGGCTTTTTGCGCGAAGTCGCCACGCTGGGCTCGTTTATCGCCGCCCTTGCCGCCGCATACTATGCCCGTCGTTTCTTTGCTGAACCGGTGCGCACGCTGGTGCCGGAAGGGGCAGACCCCGTGCTGGGCGATCTCGCCCTGGTCGTGTTCGCCTTCATCATAGTTTATGTCCTGGTCGCGTGGTTTGGTCAGCGCCTGTCGAAAAACATCCAGGGCGCGGAAGGCATCGGCATGTTCGACCATGTGGCCGGCCTGTTCTTCGGCATCGCACGCGGTGCCATCGCGCTGGTCTTTTTCGCGGTCCTGCTGAATCTGGCACTGGATGAAAGCCGCATCCCGGACTTCATCCTCAATTCCCTGACCTATCCACCGCTCGCCGAAATGGCCGACTATGTGAACGACAATGCGTCAAAAGTCGGAAAAGATGTGCAAGCTGCCCTTCCCTCGGCGGGCAAAACAGGGCAATAGGCCCTCGTCGCAGAACTGTCACTCAGGAGGTGCGTCTCAAATGGTCCTTTTCGATCATGATGACGACAAGCCCCGCGAGGAATGCGGCGTCTTCGGTATCTATGGAAATCATGAGGCCAGCCTGCTGACAGCGCTTGGTCTGCATGCCCTCCAGCATCGCGGGCAAGAAGCCTGCGGCATGATCACCTTTGACGGCAAGCGCTTCCCCTCGGAACGTCATTTGGGCATGGTAGGTGAGCATTTCGGGGGTGATCTCCGAACGCGCCTTCCGGGCCACGCCGCCATCGGTCACAACCGGTATTCCACGCAAGGCCGCACCATGTTGCGGAACGTGCAGCCGATCTTCGCAGATCTCGCCGGTGGCGGGTTCGCGGTGGCGCACAATGGCAACCTGACCAATTCCCGCAAATTGCGCCATGACCTCGTCAAGGACGGTGCGATCTTCCAGTCCACAATNGANACCGAAGTCATCCTGCACCTGGTCGCCCGCAGCACCGGCAAGAATTTCCTCGACCGGCTTGTGGACGCGCTCCAGAAAATCGAAGGCGGCTATGCGCTTGTCGGCCTGACCGGCAAGAAGCTGATCGGCGCCCGTGACCCGGTGGGCCTGCGTCCTCTGATCCTCGGCAAGCTGGGCGAGGCCTATGTGCTGGCGTCCGAAACCTGCGCGCTGGACATTATCGGCGCAGAGTTCGTGCGCGAAGTGGACAATGGCGAAATCGTCGTGATCAGCGACAAGGGTGTCGAATCCTATCGCTTCGCTGCCAAGCGCCCGACCAGCCCGTGCGTCTTCGAATATGTCTATTTCGCCCGTCCGGATTCCATCATGCAGGGCCGCTCCATCTATGAGGTGCGCCGCCGCATGGGCCATCAGCTGGCCGCGGAAACCCCGGCCGAGGCGGATGTGATCGTTCCCGTTCCGGATTCCGGCGTCCCGGCCGCGCTCGGCTTTTCCGAAGCGTCCGGCATCCCCTTCCAGATGGGCATCATCCGGAACCATTATGTCGGACGGACCTTCATCCAGCCGACCCAGACCGGTCGCCAGAGCGCCGTTTCCAAGAAGCACAGCCCGAACCGCGCCGTGCTGGAAGGCAAGCGCGTCATCCTGGTCGATGACTCCATCGTGCGTGGCAACACGTCGAAGAAGATCGTGCAAATGGTACGCGATGCCGGCGCGAAGGAAATCCATTTCCGCTCGGCCAGCCCGCCCATCGTGAACCCGGATTTCTACGGCATCGACATGGCGGCCAAATCCGAACTCTTCGCGGCGATCCACACGCACGAGGAAATGACGAATGAGCTGAAAGTCGACTCGCTCGGCTTCCTCTCCGTGCCCGGTCTCTACAAGGCCATCGGTGAGCCCGAACGCAACGCGATGCAGCCACAATTCTCAGACCATTGCTTCACGGGTGACTATCCGACCCTGTTGGTCGACAATGAACACGCCGAGTCCGACAAGGAACGCCAGCTCTCCCTGCTGGATGATGCCTAGCGGACCTGTAAAGGCTCCAGAATGACTGACACCCCCCGTCTCATCCTCGTCACCGGCGCGTCCCGTGGCATTGGCCGCGCCGCAGCGCTGGACCTTGCCCGTCAGGGCAACATTGTCATCGCCGTTGCGCGCTCGAAAGCTGCCCTGCAGAAACTGGATGACGAGATTCGCGCGCTCGGCAGCGAAGCCGTCCTTGTGCCGATGGATTTGAAAGACACCAAAGGCATCGAGACCCTCGGCAAGGTGATTGGCGAACGCTTCGGCCGCCTTGACGGGCTGGTCGCAAATGCCGGCATTCTGGGCACGCTCGGCCCGCTGGAGACATGCGGCCCACGCAGCTTCGAGGAAACGATTGCGACGAACCTCAATGCGAATTTCCACCTGATCCGCGCCCTGTCGCCCTGGCTGCACCAGTCAGATGCGCCGCGCGCCGTGTTCGTCACGTCCAGCGTCGCCCGCCATCCGCGCGCCTTCTGGGGCCCGTATCAGGCCGCCAAGGCCGGGCTGGAAGCGCTCGTCATCGGCTGGGCGGACGAAAACGAAAACATGAAGCTGCGCGCCAATATCTTCGATCCGGGCGGCACCCGTACCGGCATGCGCGCCGAGGCCATGCCNGGCGAAGACCCGATGACCCTTCCGACCCCGGAAGAAGTCGCGGCAGAAATGGTCAAGCTGGTCAGTCCGGACGAGACCCGCACCGGCGCCTGCGTCGTCTATCGCGAACTGGCCAAGGCAACAGGCTGATCGCGTGAGCGATCCCAACTATCCTGTCCGTTCTGCCACGCTGGAAGACCTGCCTGCGCTGAAAGCCTGCGAGCAAGGCATCATTGCGGCGGAGCGCCCGTATGATCATACGCTGAAGCCCGATCCGATCAGCTATTATGATCTCGGAGAACTCGTGCAGTCAGACGANGCAGAAGTCGCGGTGATCGAAATTGACGGAAACATCATCGCCACCGGCTACGCCCACAAGCGCCCGTCAAAAGCATATGTCGCGTCAGACCATCACGCCTATCTCGGTTTCATGTTCGTCCACCCGGATCATCGCGGCAGGGGATTGAACCGTGTCCTGATTGATCATCTGACTGAATGGGCCCGCACACGCGGACTGCCGGAACTGCGTCTTGAGGTTTACAGCAATAACGCNCCCGCCCTCCGCGCCTACGAGAAAACCGGCTTCAAGCCCTACATCACCGAGATGCGGCTGAATCTGGATGAACAGNCTTAGGCGGGCGGCTCGGTCAGGACAAAACTCTCGCGCCGGGAGATTTCGGAAAACCATTCCACGAGGNCCGGATGCGGCGCGCGCCAGTTCAGGTCCGGCAAGCGGAAGTCGAGATACCCAAGCGCGCAGGCATAACTGATCCGGCCAAGGTCGAAGCTCGCCTCATCCGCCTGGATGTCTTCGGCCATATCGTCCACGCCGCGATGAATGGCGGAAATCCACCGCGCCTGCCAGAACTCGGATTGCTGTTCCTCTGGCCTGCGGGATTCCATGACCAGGCTCAGCGCCGCGTCCAGAATGCCATCGCCCAGCGCCTGCGCTTTCAGCACGCTCCAGCGCCGCGCGCCATCCGCCGGCAGCAATGGCTCGCCGCCCGCCTGATGGTCGAGGTATTCACAGATCACCGGACTGTCGAAGAGGTGCGTTCCATCATCCAGCTCCAGCGCGGGTATCTTGCTGAGCGGATTGCCAATCCTTGTGGCCGCATTCTCCGCCATCGGATCCGCGCGTACCAACTCGACCGCATCTTGCAAGCCCTGCTCCATGATCAGCACCCGAACCTTTCGGGCATAGGGCGATGTTGCGGAATAATAGAGCTTCATGGCGTGCGCCTTCAGATACGGAAATGCTTGGAGAGCCTGAGGCCCTGCCCCTGATAGTTGGAGCCCTTGCCCCCATAGAGCCCCTTGGGCTTTGAGGCCATGCCCTCATAGATCAGCTTGGCGACCGGCTGGCCATGCTCCAGAATGAAGGGCACATCGCGTGAGCGCACTTCCAGCACGGCGCGGCTGCCACCGTCATTCATGCCGAAGCCCGGATCGAAAAAGCCGGCATAGTGCGCGCGAAACTCGCCCAGCTCTGGTGCAATCGGCGCCATCTCGGCCGCTTCCATCGCGCCAACCTTCACGGTTTCACGACTGACAAGGATGTAGAATTCTTCCGGGTTCAGAACAATTCGGCCGTCGCGTGGCCAGACTGGCTCCCAGAACTGGCTCGCCTCATGCGCCGCAAGGCCCCGCAGGTCCACGATCCCGGAATGGTGTTTGGCACGCCAGCCCACCGGCTGGTCGCCCTTCACTTCCAGGTCAATGGAAACGATTTTCTCTTTCAGGGTCTCCGGCTTCTTCCGCTTGAACCGGATCTGCGCCAGCCGGTCGCCCGGCCGCACCATGATGGGAAAGGTGCGCGGGCTGACCTCCAGATAGAGCGGCCCNGAATAGCCGGTTGGCACTTCGTCAAACGCGCGAGACCGATTGGTGACAAGGCGCGTGAACACGTCGATCCGCCCGGTGGAGCTTTTNGGATTGGCCCGCGCCGCGATGCCCGGCGGCAGGCGCAGCGATTCCATCAGCGGCACGAGATAGACGCACCCCGTCTCCAGAACCGCGCCCTCCTTGGTCAGGTCGATCCGGTGCATGTGAATGCCCGGCTCCTGAAGCATTTCGGCGACGGTGCGGTCCTTCCCCGGCAGGAAGCTGGCCCTCAGNCGATANGCNTCCTCGGCCAGACGCAGATCAAGGCTGGCNGGCTGAACCTGTCCCTCGTCCAGAGGCAGGTCAAACCGGATCGCCTCCCCGCGCACCAGCGCCTCGATTTCCTGATCAGACAATACACCCGAATCGTCGGCCATCACTTGCACCCCTTACCTTCTCAGGCATAAGACGCACTTCAGGAAACACAAGGGACCAACCTGACATGGCAGACGCACCGGGCGAGAACGCAAAGAAGGGCTGGAAGCCCGCCACACAAGCTGTGCGCGGCGGCCTCATGCGGTCCGAGCATGGCGAGATCTCCGAAGCCCTCTACCTGACCTCCGGGTATTCCTATGACAGCGCCGAACAGGCCATGCGCCGCATGGCGGGCGAAGAGGACGGATTCGTCTACTCCCGCTATGGCAGCCCGACNTGNGAAATGCTGCAGCAGCGCCTCGCCCTGATCGAAGGGGCAGAGACTTGCCGCGTCGCTGCGTCCGGCATGGGCGCGATTTCCACGGCCATCCTCGCCCCGCTGAAAGCAGGTGACCGCGTTGTGGCCGCCACCGCCCTGTTCGGTTCGTGCCGCTGGATCATCGCCAACCAGATGCCGAAATTTGGCATCGAGACGGTGTTCGTCGATGGCGCAGACCTTGAGGCCTGGGAACGTGAGATCGCCAAGGGCTGCCAGCTCGTGCTGATCGAAAGCCCGGCCAATCCCCTGCTGGATGGGGTCGACATCGAAGCCGTGGCCAAACTCTGCAAGGCGGCCGGCGCGACGCTGGTCGTCGACAACGTGTTCGCCACACCGATCCTTCAGAAACCGCTGGAGCTCGGCGCGGATGTCGTCGTCTACTCAACCACCAAGCATATGGACGGACAGGGCCGCGTCATGGGCGGAGCCATCCTGTGTGATTCTGCGCGGATGGAAGAAATCTATGATCCGTGGCTGCGCCATCTCGGCCCGGCGGCCTCGCCGTTCAACGCCTGGGTCGTGCTGAAGGGGCTCGAAACGCTGAAGCTGCGCGTGGACCAGCAGACCCGCAATGCGGCGCGCCTCGCCGATGTGATCGCGGACCATCCGGCCATTGCCGCTGTGCGCTATCCACACCGCGAGGATCATCCGCACTACGAAATCCACAAGCGCCAGATGAGCGCAGGCGGNACGATGATCGCCTTNTCGCTGAAAGGCAGTCAGGCCGAAGCATTCAAATTCCTGAACGCGCTGGAGCTGGTCGATATCTGCAACAATCTCGGCGACACCAAGACGCTGGCCTGCCACCCCTCCTCCACCACACACCGCGCGCTGAGCGATGACGAGCAGGCTTCAATGGGCCTCGACCGCAGCTGGATCCGCATGTCCGTGGGATTGGAAGATTCTGACGATCTTGTAATGGATTTGACGCGCGCCCTTAACAGTGTGTGAACGAATTGGATTGAATTTTACCTAAATGGGCAGACGGGTTCCTCCTCCACAGTATGAGCATGTAACGGATGGCGTGCGCATTCGCGTTCGCCCGAAATTCATGCACGACGAGTCAGAGCCCGCCCGCGCGCGCTTCATGTGGTCCTATACGGTCGATGTGGAGAATGAGAGCGAACAGACCTGGACCATCGTCCGGCGGCATTGGCGCATTGTCGATGCCGAGGGGCGTCGGCAGGAAGTGGATGGCGACGGCGTGATCGGCCAGACGCCGACGCTCGGCCCTGGTGAACGTTTCAGCTATACGTCCGGCGCGCCGCTGGCTGCGCCCTCCGGCATCATGGGGGGCACCTATGATCTGGAAGGCGAGGATGGCCGCGTGCTGATCGCCACCATCCCCATGTTTTCCCTGGACAGCCCGTACGAAACGTCGCTGCCCTCCTGATCCGGCCTAGCCTTTCAGGCCTTCCTTGATCAGTTCGTTNACGCGGTCACGATTGGCGCCTTCAATGAACTCATTGCCGATGAAGAAGCTTGGCGTCGCTTCCACGCCCAGCGTCCNGGCCAGCTGTTTTGAATCAGCCAGCTTGCGCTGAATATCCATAGACTTCATGTCCGCCCGCATCTTCTGGACGTTCATTCCGACGTCTTCTGCAACCTCGTCGAGCTTGGCTTCGGTCAGGTCGTTATTGTTCTTGATGTCCATCAGCGCGAGATGGAACTCAAGGTACTTGTCCTGCTTGCCTGCGGCCAGCGCGGCGAGGGAAGCNGTNTCGCTGATGCCGCCAAAGATCGGCAATTCCTTGAACACAACNCGCACATTGCCATCATACTCTTTCGGCAAGGCCTGGATCCAGTCGGTGGAGCGTTTGCACCAGCCNCAGCGATAATCGAAGAACTCGACCACGGTGATCTCAGCATCTGCCGGGCCGATCGAATAGTCGCCCGGATTGTTGTAGATCGCATCGAAATTGCTCGCGATGGCCTGTTGCGCCTCCGCTGAGGCAGCCGCTTTCTGTTTGGCNGCCAGCTTGATCAGCGCTTCCTCGATGATCTCCGGATTATCCAGAATGTACTCGCGTACGACCTGTTCCATCGCTTCGCGGTCCGCCGCGGCNGGGGCGGAATTGTCGGCGCAGGCAGTCAACGCAAGGGCGGAGCCAGCGGCCATCATCGAGGTCAGTTTGAAATTCATGCGGAATGCTTCCTGTTCACAGGTCAGAGGGATTTGCCGTCACATATACGGCGTCGGCGCGTCGCGTCCATCCGGCCTGACGCAAAGTTGATCGCTGGCTATTGGGCCGAGAATGAAAGGCGCGGCCCGCGGCGATACATGTCGCGATTGTCGGGATTGTTGGCGTCTGTCACCAGCAGGATGTCGTCTGCGCGGCGATAGTCCGGCGTGCCCGGCTCCAGGCTTTGCACAGCGAAGTGCGCAAATCGGTTGGCACGCACAATATCTCCTACCGCATAGGCAGACTCCGCCGTTGCCAGCTGCGCNTCGGCGCGGCGCCCCTGCTTTTCGTAGGTGATGGCCAATTGGGCCCAGGCGAACGCATTGTTCGGCTCTGCCAGCAGTGCATCGCGCAACGCCTTTTCCGCAGTGTCCACATCGCCCGGCTCATCCCGTGCGTTCAGGGAGCGCGCCAGATTGATGAGCAGCAGCGGCTGGCCCGGCTTCAGCTCCAGCGAGCGGGCATGAGGCGCAACAGATTCTGCAGCCCGGCCACTCTCGAACAGGATCTGGCCTTTCAGCTCCCAGTAATAAGGGTTCTCGGGGTCTTCCTCGACCAGTGTTTCGACCTGTTCCAGCGCGCGATTGATGTCAGAGGCCTGCATTGCCGCGATGGCNCGGGCATAGCGCGCAGGCTGGCTCTGGTCGCTGGCGGGATACTCCCGCGCCACCTTGTTCGGCGTGTCCAGAAACCCGATCAGCTTGGCGCGCATCATCTCGTACTGGCGCTGCTCAACATCCGTCGGCGGCAAATCCATCAAGCCGGTTTCCTCGGCCAGCATCCGCACATTGCGGATACGGTCAGAGGCCANCGGGTGCGCCCNAAANTATGGATAGCGACGCGCGCTGGACAGCACTTCCTGATAACGGAAATTCTCGAAGAATTCGACGATGCCGCGCGGTGACTGGCCCAGCTGGGTCAGGTATTCCACTGCGGCGGCATCCGCCATCGCCTCTTCAGAACGCGTATGCGTGAAGAAGTTCAGCGCCGCGAATTGCTGCGACGATCCGATNAGCGCTGCACCTGCACCGCCCTCTCCGGCGGCCATTGCCAGAATNCCNAGGCCGATGGAAAGCAGCGCCGGACGCATCGCCACGCCAGCAGCGCGCGACCGGCTGACCGAGTGGCCACAGGCGATGTGACACGTCTCATGACCGATCACGCCCTTGATCTGCAGCGAGGAATCCGCCGCGATGATCAGGCCGGTGTGGATATGAATGTTCTGGCCATTCGCCACAAAGGCGTTCAGCGACGGGTCATTGATCAGGTAAAGGCCAACATCATTCGGCTGCAGGCCCGCAACCTCCAGGATCGGATCGGTCCAGTCCCGCAAGGTTTCCTCGATCTCCGCATCGCGGATCAGGCTTTGCGCCGTTGCACTCGCAGCCATCAAGGCGGCCAGGGCAGCCGTTGCNGCCAGTTTCAGGATATTCCGCGCCATTCAGAGCGCCTCCTGTTGATTACATCTACATCCCTGATTTTATGGGACGCATATCCGGATGGCGAGGGATTCCTCGCACTCTAACGGAAATGTCAGGAATCTGCTGACTGGAAGATGAATGTCAATGCGGGGTCCAGCCGGATGCCGATCTCTGCACCAGCCTTCGGCGCTGTCATCCGCGGCACCAGCGCGACCAGCTCNTGTCCCGCACAATCCAGCAGCAATCGGCAGAGCGGCCCGGTCAGCTGGCTGGTCACCACCGTCGCCCGCACAGGCGAGGTNTCGTCCTGAACGACGCCCTCGGGCCGGACGACCAGTTCCGATCCCGCCGGCACGGCCTGCCCCGTCAGGCCCGCAGGCATATCCGGCCCGGCGATGCGACTGACCGGCCCCAGCGCAGCCGCAATCGCGGCGCTGTCCGGTTTCAGGTAAACATCACGCGCCAACCCCTGCTGCAACAGGCGCCCGCCTTGCAGAATGGCAATCGCATCGGAGCTTTCCAGNGCCTCGGTCGGGTCATGCGTCACCAGAAGGGCCGGAATGCCAGCCNCCCGGATGGCNGCCAGCGCCGTGTCGCGCACGCTGCCCCGCANGGCCGGGTCGAGGCCGGAGAACGGCTCGTCCATCAGGATCGCTGCAGGCTCAGGTGCCAGCGCGCGGGCAATGGCGACGCGCTGCTGCTCCCCGCCGGACAATTCATGCGGATAGGCATCGGCCCGGCCCGTAAGGCCCAGACGCGCCAGCCACTCCGCTGCGATCGTTCTGGCCGCNGCCTTGCCACGGGATTTCAGACCGAAGGCCACATTCTGCGCCGCCGTCAGATGCGGGAACAGNGCGAAATCCTGAAAGATCAGCCCGATGCGGCGCTTCTCTGCTGGCACCGTCTTTCCGGGCGCAGACAACATCTGGTCCCCAAGTCGGATCTCGCCCTCGTCCAGAGGCTCGAGACCGGCAAACAGGCGCAATAGCGTGGACTTGCCCGCGCCCGATCCGCCGAGCAATGCCGTGATCTTTCCCGGCTCCAGATCGAGGCTCACCCCGTTTACAACCGTGGACACGCCATAGCGGCGGGAAACGTTGCGGGCCGTCAGGTGNACGCTCATTCCGCATCCCCCGGACGCGAACGGCTCAGCCGCCAAGACAACAGGATCACGGGCAACAGGCCCGCCAGTGTGATCAGCAGCGAGGGCAGCGCCGCCGCCGCCAGCCGCTCATCCGTGGCNTAGGCGTTCGCCCGCACGGACAGGGTGTCCCAATTGAACGGCCGCAACATCAAGGTCGCGGGCAGCTCTTTCAGGGACTCAACAAACANGATCAGCGCACCAGCCATGGCGCCTGATAGCGCGACCGGCAGGTCAACGGAAACCGCCCGGCGCAGCGGCGATGCGCCGAGGCTTTCCGCGGCATAGCCCATTGAGGCAGGTGCCCGGCCCAGCGCAGCCACCATCGGTTCGGCGCCAGAAGTGGTGAACCTGCTGGCATAGACCCAGGCCAGCGCAAAAATCGCCCCTGCCCCGGTCAGCGTCAGGCCCAATTGNCCCATCACGATCAGCGCGCCGAGTGCCAGAACCGCACCCGGAATGGCATAGCCCGTTGACGCCATCAGCCGGGCAAATCCTGCGACCAGGCCGCTCTGGCGAACGGTCAGTGCGATCACCAGCGCCAGCACGAAGGCCAGCGCCGCGCCAGAGCCCGCCAGGATCAGCGTGTTGAACAACGCCCGCCCGATGGGCGCGATGCTGTCGCGGGATTCCATCACCAGCCAGACAAGTCGCGACACAGGCAGAACAAAAGCGACAAGGAAGATCAGGCCGCACAAGGCGCTNGCCGCCAGACCCGCGCCGAGCGGNAACCGCGCGCGGGACACTGTGCGCCAGCGCGTTGAGCTCTGCTGGCTGCCCGCCCGGCCGCGTGTGTAGCGTTCGGCAAGGATGAGCCCGATCACGATGGCCACAAGCACCANNGCCAGTCGCGCCGCCGCGGCCGGTTCGCCGAAGCTCTGCCAGGCCCGCACGATGCCGAAGGTCAGCGTCGGCACGCCCAGATACTCCGCCGCGCCATAATCCGCCGCGGCCTCCATCAGGGCGAGCGCGAGACCGGCGGCAATNGCCGGGCGCGCGGCTGGCAGGGCAACNTGCCAGAAACGCCGGAAGCTGCTGGCGCCNAGGCTGCGTGCAGCTTCGAGTGCGCANACCGATTGCGAGACAAAGGCGGCCCGCGCCGTGAGATAGACATAAGGATACAAGGCACAGGTCAGCACGAAGGCAAGCCCCGGCAGGTTGCGCATATCCGGAAACCAATAGTCCCGCGCCGACAAGCCCGTCACATCCCGGATGGCNACCTGAAACGGCCCCATCAGNCCCATAAGATCTGCATAGGCATAGGCCAGCACATAACCCGGCGCAGCCAGGGGAAGGATGAGCAACCATTCGAACACGCCGCGCCCCGGAAACTGGTACATGGTCACCAGCCAGGCCGCCGGAACNGCCGTGATCAGGATCATGATCCCCGTCAGGGCCANCATGCCGAGCGTGCCGCCGGTATAGCCGACCAACAGCGTGTCGCGGATATGGCTCCACGCATCGCCGCCACCATTCACCAGTCCGGCAATCAGCGTCACGAAGACCGGCACCGCAATGATCAGGCCCGCCATCAAGGCGGGCCCGTCAACGCTTCTGAACCGAAAGCTTCGAATGTCGCTCAAACTGGTCAAATGAAATCAGTTCCAGCCAGCCCGGTCATAAATGGCTTGTGCCCGTGCCTGNTTTTCCCCCAGCGTNTTGAGCGGGAANACACTTTCCTTGAAGTCTGANGGCAAGCGCTCAAGACCNACCGGCATCTCTGCGCCCTCGACCAGCGGGATCTCCTTGGTCTCTGTGGTCAGCAGGAACTGCCCCTCTTCCCCGGACAGCCATTCGATGAACTGGATCGCCGCTTCCTTATGCGGCGCATTGGCGGCNACGCCTGCACCTGTCACGTTCACATGCGTGCCCCAGCTATCCTGCTGCGGGAAGGACANCATGGTCTTTTCTACCGTGTTGCGCTGGGTGTCGGAGCCTTGGGTCATACGCACCCAATAATAGTGATTGACGAGCGCGACGGAACACTGACCTGCAGCAATTGCCTCGATCTGGGTTGTGTCACCGCCTTGCGGCTGGCGGGCGAAATTCGCCACAACGCTGCGCGCCCAGGCCGCCGCTGTTTCCTCGCCCAGCCGGTCNACCAGNTCGCCCATCAGGGAAAGATTGTAAATGTTCGTGCTGGAACGCATGCAGACCTCGCCTTCAAAGGCCGCACTCGCAAGGTCGGCATATTCGTCTACTTGGTCGGGCTGAACACGGTCCGGATCGTAAACGATTACGCGCAAGCGCTTGGCGAGGCCGAACCAGTGCCCCTCCGGATCACGGAAATGCTCTGGAATGCGCTCGGACAGCACATCCGAATCCACCGGCTGCATCAGGCCTGCGTCCATGAACCGGTAAAGTGTGCCAGCATCGGACGAAAGAATGACGTCCGCGGGACTGTTGTCCCCCTCATTCTTCATCGCCTCAAGCAATTCGGCCGCACCGGATTCGCGGAANCGGACGCGAATGCCGGTCTCCTCCTCGAATTTCCGGTACATCTCCTTGTCGGAATCATAGTGCCGCGCCGAATATACATTCAGCACGCCCGCAGGCTCTGCCGGCGCAGTGGCCTCTGGCGCAACCGCTGCAGGTTCGGACGGTTCTTCAGTCGGCCCGCCACACGCAGCAACAAACGCGACGGCAGCAGCCAGAGGTGTATACCATTTCATGGAACCTACTTTCCTTCTCGAGCATTGATGGTCCGTTGAAACACACTTGAGAATGGATCGCAACAAAGAGATGCGCGACCTTTTTGCCCGAATTTTGCACATCTGAACGGAAAATCCGAAAGAGTCTCAAAACGGCTATGCTGCGCCGCAATATTTGAGGTAGAAGGGTTTNATACAAACAAACTCCACTTTTGTGGATATAAAGCCTGANGGTTGGGGAAAAAATGAACGACATTGTCTTGGATCTGGACTTGGGATCGCCTGAAGAAGACGCCCTTTTGTCTATCGTGCTGGACTCCTTCATTACCGAACAACTTTCTCACGATCTGGACGAAGCGCCTCAGATGATGGTGCGCACGGCATTCCGCCCCAGCGGACAGATGTGCAAGGAAGTCGTCTTCCAGAGCCGCAAATGGGCAGACGCCTTCAAATCCTACTGGGAAGTCCAGAAAATGCAGGCCANCGCGGCCTGAGCATTCATTTCTGCAATTCTATCGCCTAGATAGCGCGCATGACCTGCGCCGCTGCCAATTCCTCANATCCCCGCATTGCCATTGCAGGCGCAGGCATCATCGGGCTGAGCTGCGCGCTGGAACTTGCCCGGCGCGGCGCATCCGTCACCCTGTATGATCCGAACCCGCCCGGACGCGGCGCCAGCTGGGCCGCCGCCGGCATGATCGCCCCGGCCTTCGAAGCGGCCAGCGAAGAGGGCGTTCATCCGCGCCTGTTCGATCTTTGCCTTGAAAGCGCAGGTCTCTGGCCGGATTTCGCNGANCAGCTGGANCGCGAGAGCGGCCAGTCCGTCGGCTATGCNCCCGGCCCCTCGCTCGCTGTCGCCGCAGATGAGGCCACGGCCAAACATCTGGACGGCATTCTGGAAACGCTTCAGGCCCGCGCCCTGCCCGGCGACCGGTTGGACATCGCCGCCGCCCGCGCCATCGAGCCTGCCCTCTCCCCGGATTTGTGCGGNGCCCTGCGNCTCCAGACCGATGGCCATGTGAACAATCGCGCNGTCGTNTCTGCGCTGATCTCGGTCTGCGAACGCCATCCCGCCATCACACTCGAAGCCACCGCCGCGCCGCTCCANNCCNCCGGCAGCACNCTGGCCATCGACGGCCATGACCTGTTGCTCGTCACCGCCGGCTGGCAGAGCGCNGCGCTGAAGGTGAGCGAACACGGCAAACAATTCAGCCTCGTGAATTGGGAAACCNCGCTGGACGAGATCGANACGTTTGGCGGGCAGATGCTGTCCGTAGAACGTCGCGCCGACCATCCTGACACGACGCTGCGCGCCGGGCCGATCTATATGGTGCCGCGTGGNCGNGAACTGGTCATTGGCGCCACGATGGAGCCGGGCCGCACNACGGGCATGCCGAACACGGATGATATTGCCGCGCTCCTGTCGCGCGCGGCGACCATCGTGCCCTCGCTGGCCGATGCGCGGATCGCCTCGACCTGGTCCGGCGTTCGCCCCGGNACGCCAGACCTCGCGCCCTTCCTCGGCCGCACGCGCCAGCCGAACATGTTTGTTGCCGCAGGCCACTATCGCAATGGCATCCTGCTGACCCCGATCACCGCCCGCATCATCGCAGACCTGATGCTGGGGGAACGCACACATGCGCTCGCCGACGCATTCGCACCAAACCGGAAATTGCCCGCGCAGGCCTGATTTCCCTTGAACTGCGCGGCATAATGCGTATGTAGACGCCTCGATCCGCAGAGACACCATCCCGAGATAACTGGAGGCCAGAGACATGGATTACGCAAAGCCCACCGCTTCGCTCTCCCTTTCCATGATGATCCGGCCTGCCCATGTCTTCTCTTCTCACGCTCGATTCCCTTTCCCTCACCACGCCTGACGGCACCCCGCTCTTTGACGGGTTGAGCCTGTCGCTTGGCCGCGAACGCATTGGCCTTGTCGGGCGCAATGGCTGTGGCAAGTCCACANTGCTGCGCGCGATTGCCGGCGAGGTCACGCCCGCGCGCGGNACGCTGTCCGTACACGCCCGGCTGGGCCGNCTNGCCCAGATTGCCGATGAGTCGCTGACCCTCAGCGAAACCCTCGGNGTGGCGGAAGACCTTGCCCGGCTCGCGCGTCTGGCGGCGGGCGATGGCACACTGGAAGATGCTGAGCTGGCCGACTGGACGCTGGAAGCCCGGCTGGAAGAGACCCTCGCCTCTACCGGCCTGCGCGACATGCCGCTTGATACCCCCATGTCACAGCTCAGCGGCGGCGAACGCACACGCGTNATGATCGCCCGCCTGCTTCTGGAACAGCCGGACATCCTGCTGCTGGACGAGCCGACGAACAATCTTGATACGGACGGGCGGCGCGCCATCGCCGACCTGCTCGCCCAGTGGCGCGGCGGCGCACTCATCGCCAGTCATGACCGGGCCCTGCTGGAACAGGTCGACCGGATCGTGGAACTGACCCCCATCGGCGTCACGATCTTCGGTGGGGGCTGGAGCGCCTTTCGCGAAGCGCGCGACGCAGCCCGCGCCCAGGCCGAAGCCGACCTCACCCGCTCCGCCGGTGCCCTCAAGCGTGCCGAGACAGACGCCCAGCGCGCCCGCGAGAAACAGGACCGGCGGGAAAAGCTGGGCCGGGCGACCCGCGCGCGCGGATCCCAGCCAAAGCTCGTGCTGAATGCCCGAGCCGAACGCGCCGAACACACATCTGCCCGCGGCGACCACCTCGCCGGACGCCTGATTGGCGAAGCCGCAGACGCCTTCGACGCTGCGCGCGCAAAGGTCGAGATCACCGCGCCCATCTCGATGGATGTGCCACACATAGACCTGCCCCATTCGAAAGACATTCTCCGCATAAAGGACGCCGTCGCCGCCTTCGGGGATCGCCACCTGTTCGGCCCGCTCTCGTTTGAGCTGCGCGGCCCCCGGCGCGTCGCCATCTCCGGCCCCAATGGCTCCGGCAAGTCCACGCTGATGCGAATGATCCTCGGCGAAATCCCCCCCGTCTCCGGCACGGTCGAGACGCTGACGCCGCGCATCGCCCGGCTGGACCAGCATGTCAGCCTTCTGCCGCGTGAAGGCTCCATCCTCGACGCGCTCCACGCCGTGCAGCCGCATCTCAGCCGCAACGCGGCCCATGCCGCGCTCGCCCGCTTTGCCTTCC
>NZ_NHCK01000058.1:0-38883 GCF_002172815.1 Hyphomonas sp. TMED31
ATGTTGCGCAGACGCTCAACGCCGCGCTTCGAGCGGGCGACACCGGCAATACCGGACCGTTCATGTGCGAGCAGGAATTTAGCGTAGGTCCAACCTTCGTTTTCCTTGCCAACAAGGTTTTCGACTGGCACGCGGACATCCGTCAGCCAGGTCTCGTTCACCTCATGGGTGCCGTCGATCAGCTTGATTGGCTTCACTTCGATGCCCGGCGTATTCATATCGACGAGAATGAAGCTGATGCCTTCCTGCGGCTTTTTCGCGTCAGGGTCAGTGCGGCACAGGAAGAAGCCCCAATCGGCATGCTGCGCCAAAGTGGTCCAGGTTTTCTGGCCATTGATCACGTAATGATCGCCATCGCGGACGGCCGTGGTCTTCAGGCTGGCGAGGTCGGAACCAGCGCCCGGCTCGGAATAGCCCTGACACCACCAGACATCGCCGGACAGGATACCCGGCAGGTGGCGCTCTTTCTGCTCTTCGTTTCCGAATGTGTAGATCACCGGCCCAACCATCGAGACACCGAATGGCAGCGGCATCAGCGCATCAACGCGCGCATTTTCTTCTGACCAGATGTAGCGCTGGGTCGATGTCCAACCTGTGCCGCCATATTTTTCTGGCCAAGCCGGCGCAGACCAGCCTTTTTTGCCGAGCACCTTGTGCCAAGCCAGGAATTCCTCGCGCGTGAGATCTTCACGCGTTCCAATTCCATCCAGTTCCTTTGGATAATTCTCGCGAATGAATTCGCGGACTTCATTACGGAAGGCAATTTCTTCCGGCGTAAAATCGAGATTCATGACGGCTCCTCACTGTGCGCTGACTGCGCATCATTCTTGCCCCCTCTATTTCCGCCATTTTGGAACAAAGGCAAGGTGACGTGAGCGTAAACGTCAGGTTCTCGTCGCGTCAGGTCGCACTTGCTCCCTCGGGCTCAGCGATGAAGGGGGCACACGCTGTTTTAAGAAGACCAATCGCCGTGGCCGACCCGAGACCACCACCAGTCTGGAACTCAAGCTGAAGCAAGGGCTGCAAGCCCAGTCGCTCCATCGCTGCCTCGTGGGCAGGCCGCCTCGTGACGTGAGACGCGATACAGTGACTGATCGCCTTCGGCTCAATCGCGTGCACAACCGCCGCCGCAATTGTGGTGGCGAATCCATCCAGCACCACCGGGATACCCTGATGGCGCGCGGCGATGATCGCGCCGACGCACGCCGCCAGTTCACGCCCCCCCACATGCCGCAAAGCCTGCAACGGATCGGATAAATGCCCGCGATGCAATGCGAGCGCGCGGGCGACGACATCTACCCGCCGCTCCACCAGTTCAGCGGTCGTCTGATTGCTTGGACGGACCCAATAGTCCGGCGCGCCGCCATACAGGGCGCAAGCCACAGCGGCAGCAGCGGTGCCCACACCCGCGCCAGAAACCGCTAGCGCCAGCAGGTCCGGCTTGTCTTCCGCGGTTTCGAACCCGTAGGCGATCGTCGCAGCGCACTCACGCTCCGACATGGCCGGGCTCTCGGCAATGCTTTGCGTAGGCTTGTCAATTGCGAGGTCATAAACGCGAATATTCGCACCAGATTGGGTCGCGATGGCCGACAAGGGCGCCTTTCCTTCCCGCAGTGCATCGACGTGTGCGCGCGTGTCGTCTGGACTGGAGAGGGAAACGCCCTCTGATGCCAGGCCGTGAGAACTGGCAAAAACAGCCAGGAAAGGCTTTTCGATCCGGGGAGGAAACCTGCCCTGCCATTTTGCCAGCCAGGCCGCCGCCTCGCCGAGGCGGCCAAAATCCCCCTCACGCCCCATGCCGAGAAGTGCGTCCCGCACTTTCTGCGCGGGTGCCGCATCGGGTTCAGGCGCGTTCCGGATCAGGGAACGGGCGTCTTCCAGAGGTGAAATTTCCTGGGTCGACTCACTCAAGGGAAACGCTCCGTCTTAATATTCAAACTGCTTGTTCTTATAACAGAAAACAAACCCAATCGGCGACAAGGTTTTGTTACTGAATTCATGGGATTGTCTTGCACACACTCGATCGCTGATTACCCTATATCCATGACCGCTCAAGCCATCAAATCGCCCTGTATCAAAGTTTGTGCTGTAGACGCCTCTACAGGACTCTGTCTCGGGTGCGCGCGAACGCTCAAGGAAATTGGGGGATGGGTAAAAATGGGGGAAGAAGGACGTGAGCAGGTGCTTGCGGATCTGCCTGCGCGGATCTCCCGCCTCGAGTCCCTCGGCAAGCGTTAGGAGCCGGCACGATGTCACCACAGAAAACCATACTGGCCGGTTTCGGCATCGCTGTGGCGCTTTCGGCCATCGTCAGTTTTATCATTGCCCCAAAAATGGAGCAGCATCGCACTGAGCTTGCAACGATGACACCGGAGGCCGCGCCTGCCCCCACCGAAAAGCGAACGTCGGTTCGCTTCGCCAATGCCGCAATCATCGATCGCGAAGATGATGGACACTACTGGACGCGCGCAGAAGTCCACGGCACCGCGGTCAAATTCATGGTGGATACCGGTGCCAGCACGGTGGCCCTCACGTATCGAGATGCCCAGCGCCTGGGCCTTAATCCTGAAACCCTCGACTATCGCTGGGAAATCCGGACCGCTGGCGGCATTACACACGGCGCCGCTGTAACGCTGGACAGCATTCGCATCGGACAGGTTGAGATTGAACAGGTGGGCGCAATGATCCTGAAAGACGGGCTGGAACAGTCGCTGCTGGGCATGACCTTTCTTGGCGAACTTTACTCGTATGAATTCAAGCAAAGCCAGCTGATCATACGCCGGTAATCAGCGCACCGTTGCGGCCTTTGCCAACGCCGATCTCCCAGGCGAATCGTTCCTCATCGCCAGCCCAACGGGCATAGGCTACGCGCCCCTCAAGGCCTGCTGCGTCCATCAGATCCCGATACCAATAAACAGCGCCCGCATTCAGCCTTTGCGGGTGGACGCCCCATAGCAGGCAAGCAGTGCGAAGCCTCTGATCGTCCAATGAACCATACAGGATCGGTGCCTTGCCACGCACACGCGCGAACCGGGCCAGACGGTCGAAGGCTCCCGTTCTCAGGGCCAGCGCAGTTGCGCCTTCTGCCTCTGCCATGCCCTGTGATGTCTCTGCGACGACATCAATCGCCGTTTGTGCGGGTTGGTCCCCAGAGAATTGCTCCAGGGAACGACGATAGTCTTCGGCGCTCTCGGTCGCACGAATGATCCGCGACATGATGGCGACAGTTGTCGCCGGATGTCGCCCAACCGCAGTTTCCCCTGACAGCATCACCGCATCCGCGCCCTGATAGATCGCCGTGGCGACATCAGACGCCTCTGCGCGTGTGGGCGCGGCGTTCTCGATCATGGATTCCAGCATCTGCGTTGCCACGATGACAGGCCGACCCAAGCCACGCGCGCAGCGAACGATGCGGCGCTGGATCACCGGGACATCTTCGGGCGCGTATTCGACGCCCAGATCTCCCCGGGCGACCATGACGGCATCAGCCGCGGCGACAATCGGCTCAAGATTATCGATCGCGGCAGGCTTCTCCAGCTTTGCAACCAAGGGCGCGCGACCCTTGATGATCGCTTTGACTTCTTCAATGTCTTCAACAGTTTGGACAAACGACAATGCGACCAAATCCACGCCGATTTCCATTGCGAAATCGAGATCAGCCCTGTCTTTCTCCGTCAGGGCGCGCACAGGCAGCGCCTTGCCGCGCACCGTAAAGCCCTTCTTGTCTGTCAGTTTTCCAGGCACCTCCGCGCGAACCCTGGGCGCATCGCCAGCCTGCGTGACGGTGAACATGAGCTTACCATCATCCACAAGGATAACGTCGCCCTCTTCCAGTACCTCGACGATCTCGGCGTGAGGCACAGGGATAGTGTCGTCGGCATCTGTCGTTTCTGCGGCAACAACGGCGTATTCTTTCTGGTATCGCAGGCGCAGTTCGCCGCCGGGCAGCGAACCGACTCTCACTTTTGGTCCCTGCAAGTCGCCGAGTGTCGCCAAAGGTCGCCCGGTTTCTTTCTCTGCCGCGCGAACCGCCTCCAACGCCGCCTTGTGCGCGCTGTGTTCGCCATGACTGAAGTTCAGGCGAAACACGTCAACGCCGGCATACGCCAAAGCCAGCACTTCCTTGGGCGAGCGACTGCCCGGCCCAAGGGTCGCCACGATCTTTGCATTCTCACCAATCAGAGTCTTACCAGTCATTCCGCCCTCCCGATGACAAGGTTGACACAGCTACTATACGAGTCCGCCGGAACTGGCCAGTCAGCGTTGCGCGAAGTCTGTTCGGAAAAAATATGCGACTGGTTGCATCCAATAGATCGAGTCGGTGCATCTGACTTCAAAAGAGGAGTTTTCATGAAATCAGCCATCATTGCCCTGTCAGCCCTTATCGCGATTGCGCTTCCAAACGCCGTCGCAGAAGATGCCCCAGAGCCAAGAAACAACCCGGTTCAGATAATGGTGCTCGGCACTTATCATTTCGGAAACCCC
This sequence comes from Hyphomonas sp. TMED31, assembly GCF_002172815.1. Taxonomy (NCBI): domain Bacteria; kingdom Pseudomonadati; phylum Pseudomonadota; class Alphaproteobacteria; order Hyphomonadales; family Hyphomonadaceae; genus Hyphomonas; species Hyphomonas sp. TMED31. The sequence goes on from NZ_NHCK01000058.1 coordinate 4,486, forward strand.
GGTCTTGATCTGGTCAACACCGAGGCGGACGATGTGCTTCTGCCAAAGCGGCAGGCTGAACTAGAAACACTGGCTGACCGCTTGCTGGAGTTTCAGCCCACAGCGATTGCGATCGAAAGTATCCGCCGGGCAGATGATGCGCTTGACCCAGAGTTTCCTGACTTCACGCCTGATGACCTGACCCGCCAACGTAATGAGAGCGTGCAAATCGGCTATCGCGTGGCGCACGCGGCTGGCCTGGACCGCGTCTATGCTGTGGATACGCAAGAGGGCGAGATTTCCTATTTCCCTTTTGACCGGGTTGAAGCGTTTGCCGAACGGACCAATCGCCAGAACGAGATCACCTCAAAAATCGAAACCATCAAAGCTCAGGCAGAAGCCATGATGCGTGACCAGGCAACGACTCCGATTGCCGAGATGCTTGCCCGGCAGAATGAGCCGGGCCTGATTGATGAGATGCATTCCGGATTCTACTATGGCCTGCTCAACATGACCGACGCCGAGGACAATGCCGGCGCCGCGCTCAATTATGGCTGGTATGCCCGCAACGCAGAAATCTTTGCCAACATCGCAGAAATCTCACAGCCCGGTGACCGGATCCTGGTCATCTACGGATCAGGTCACAATTACTGGCTCCGCCACTTTGCCGAAGAAACGCCTGGCTTCGCCCTGGTCGAACCGAACCCTTACCTGGTCGACTAGTCCACAGCAAACGGATCATAATTCAGGATCGGCGCCAACCACCGCTCGGCCTTGCGGGTATCCCACCCCTTGCGCCGGGCGTAATCCTCAACCTGATCCTTTTCGATACGGCCGACAGCGAAGTACACGCTTTCCGGATGTGCGAAATACAGGCCGGAAACGCTGGCCGCAGGAGTCATTGCGAAGCTTGAGGTGAGCTCAACACCGATGCGGTCTTCGGCTTCCAGCAATTTGAACAGGGTTTCCTTCTCGGTGTGTTCCGGCTGGCTCGGATAGCCCGGCGCGGGACGAATCCCCCGATACTTCTCCTTGATCAGCTCAGCGTTGCCGAGGTCTTCATCAGGCGCATATCCCCAAAGCTCCTTGCGAACACGCTCGTGCATGTATTCCGCCATCGCCTCAGCAAACCGGTCAGCCAACGCCTTGACCATGATGGAGGAATAGTCGTCCCGCTTCTCTATGAATTCCTTGGCAATTTCCTCCGCCTGCGGACCGGCAGTTACACAGAAGCCACCAATCCAGTCATCGCCCTCTGGCGCAACAAAGTCTGACATCGCAAAGTTCGGACGCGTATTGTCTTTCACCATTTGCTGCCGCAACGTATGAAACACCTCGCCCGATTGAAGGTGAATGTCATCGCCGACTGAATTGGCCTTCCAGAAGCCGACAACCGCCTTCGGCTTGAGCCACGCCTCACCGACCAGCTGCTGCATCATGCCTTGTGTATCATTCCACAAGCTTGTCGCCGCTTCGCCCACAATCTTGTCTTCGAGAATTTGCGGGAACTGTCCGGCAAGATCCCACGCGGAGAAATACGGCGTCCAGTCAATGTACCGGGCAAGCGTTGCCAGATCGATGTCTTCGAAAGTCCTGACACCCTCGAAACTTGGCGCAGGAGGCGTGTAGCTGTCCCAGTCCAGTTTCAGGCGCGCCTCTCTTGCCTGTTCGATCGGCAGGCGCGGCTTGGGCGGGCCGCCGGATCTCGCTTCGCGCATTCGTTCGTAGCGGGCCTTGGTCTGAGTCACAAAGCCGGGCTTGTCGTCTTCGCTGAGCAGTGTGCTGACAACGCCGACAGCGCGGCTGGCGTCAGAAACATGAACCACAGGCGCACAGCGGATGACCGGATCAATCTTTACCGCCGTATGCGCCGGGCTGGTGGTCGCGCCGCCAATCAGGAGGGGCTGCACCATGCCGCGACGTTCCATTTCGGCTGCCACATAGACCATTTCATCAAGGCTTGGCGTGATGAGACCAGACAGGCCGATCACATCAACATTTTCCTTTATGGCCGTATCCAGAATGGTTTCAGCAGGCACCATGACGCCTAGGTCAAGAATTTCATAGCCATTACACGCCAGCACAACGCCAACGATGTTCTTGCCGATATCGTGTACGTCCCCTTTCACCGTGGCCATCAGAACCTTGCCATTGGAAACGTCGACCGTGCCAAGACGCTGTTTTTCCTCTTCCATGAACGGCTCAAGCCACGCCACCGCCTGTTTCATCACACGCGCGGATTTCACCACTTGCGGCAGGAACATCTTGCCAGAACCGAACAGGTCTCCGACAACATTCATGCCGTCCATAAGTGGCCCTTCAATAACATGCAGCGGGCGCTCTGATGCCAGACGCGCCTCTTCCGTATCGGCATCGATGAATTCCGTTATGCCGTGGACCAGAGCGTACTCAAGACGTTTGGCGACCGGAGCTTCCCGCCAGGACAAATCCTTCTCTGCGGTCTTGCCCTTCTGGCCCTTGAAACCTTCGGCAATCTCGATCAGGCGCTCAGTCGCATCGTCGCGCCGGTTCAGGATCACGTCCTCTACGCGTTCACGCAATTCCGGTTCGATATCGTCATAGATATCGAGCTGGCCTGCATTGACGATCCCCATATCCATGCCGGCTGGAATGGCGTGATACAGGAATACAGAGTGCATGGCCCGGCGCACAGGCTCATTTCCCCGGAAGCTGAAGGAGACATTCGAGAGTCCACCCGAAATGTGGCAGCCGGGACAAGTCTCTCGGATCACGCGCGCAGCCTCAATGAAGTCCACGGCGTAGTTGTTGTGCTCCTCGATGCCCGTCGCCACAGCAAAAACATTGGGGTCAAAGATGATGTCTTCGGCAGGGAAACCGACATCCTCAGTCAGAATACGGAAGGCACGCTGGCAGATCTCGACCTTGCGGTCTTTTGTATCGGCCTGCCCGACCTCGTCGAATGCCATGACAACAACCGCAGCGCCATACGCAAGGCACGCGCGCGCCTGCTTCCGGAAAATCTCCTCACCTTCCTTCATGGAAATGGAGTTCACGATGGCCTTGCCCTGAACGCATTTCAGGCCAGCCTCGATGACCTCCCATTTGGAGGAGTCGATCATCACCGGCACCCGTGCGATGTCCGGCTCGGCCGCAATCAGGTTCAGGAAGGTCCGCATAGCCTCGGCGCCATCAAGCATGCCTTCGTCCATGTTCACGTCGATGACCTGCGCGCCATTCTCGACCTGCTGGCGCGCAACCTCAACGGCGTCGGCATAGCGGCCTTCCGTGACCATTTTGCGGAACCGCGCGGAACCGGTGACGTTTGTGCGCTCACCAACGTTTACGAAATTTTGTGAAGCTGAGTTGGTCATTTTCTTGTTTTCCCGGCATCAAGCGGCCAGTTGCCATCGGCTACGGGCGGGAAGCCCTCGATAGATTTATTGTACCAGTAGATCCAGGCCATTTCGCCAGTCTCTTTTGCTGCGTGGTCGAGCAAGGGAATCTGTGTGCGCAGATAGAGGCTTGTCTCCGGGTCGTCGGTGACATCCTCGAACGCATCCATCGCAGGCATGATCGCTGGATCGCTGATCTTCCAGCGAACGCCATAGCATAGCGTGTCTCCGTCCACCACGCCAGGAAAGCCACCCAGATCAACCATCCGACCACGGAATCTGCACGGCGCACCGAAGGCGCCCGCCGTCGCGAGCGGAAGATCCGCCGGCTGTCCTGCGGCGCCCTGCTTCAAGAGGCCGTAGAACACAAAAAGGTCGCCAGCCCTGACTTCCGCCTGCGTCACGCGCCCACCTCAAACGGTTCGAGGCCAGACAGACGCATGGTGTGCTTGCCGGGAACTGGGTCGCGCGGCTTTACACCGTCCACCGCCTTGGCAATTGCCGCGATGTGGTCCGGCGTCGTGCCACAGCATCCGCCGAGAATGTTCACAAGTCCATCCTTCGCCCATCCACCCACAGCGCCGGACGTCTGCTCGGGCTGTTCGTCATATTCGCCCATTTCATTCGGCAGGCCAGCATTCGGATAGGCCGCCACCAGCGTGTCCGCGACACGGGACAACGCGGCGATGTGCGGACGCATCAGATCGGCGCCGAGTGCACAATTGAACCCTATGGCGAACGGCTTTGCGTGACGAACCGAGTTCCAGAATGCTTCAACTGTTTGGCCAGACAGTGTGCGGCCTGAACGGTCGGTAATCGTTCCCGAAATCCAGATCGGCAACTTGTCCATGCCTTCATCTTCGAGGTCCATGATCGCCTTGATCGCCGCCTTGCAGTTCAGCGTGTCCGTGATCGTCTCAATCAGGTACAAATCGACACCACCTTCGTTCAGGGCACGGATCTGCTGGCGATAGGCATTATAAACTTCGTCAAACGTCACGGAACGCGCGCCGGGATCGTTCACATCTGATGACATGGACAACATCTTGTTGAGCGGTCCGATGGACCCGGCGAGGAAACGAGGTTTGTCAGGGGTCTTCGCAGTCCAGGCATCCGCCGCAGCCCGGCCAAGCTTCGCGCCTTCCATGTTGATGTCCCAGACCGACTGCTCGTCCAGCTTGTAGTCGTCCTGCGCAATCACGGTTGAGCTGAATGTGTTGGTCTCGGAAATGTCCGCGCCTGCGCCATAGTAGGCGTTGTGAAGATCCGTCACGATGTCGGGACGGGTCAGGCAGAGGATGTCATTGTTTCCCTTCATCTGCCCGGGATACTTGTCTTCAGGGAAGCGATCTCCGCGATAGTCGGACTCCTCCAGGCCGCGCCGCTGAATCATCGCGCCCCATGCCCCATCCAGGATCAGNATACGTTCTTTCGCGGCCGCTTTCAGGGCGTCAATACGATCTTGTCTGNTCATCNGTCAGGCCGCCTCAGCAGAATTNGGTTTCAGGCCAAGCAAGCGGCACGTGGACAGTGCGAGGCCTGCGCGGTTCAATGTGTAGAAGTGGAAATCGCGAACGCCTTCATCCGAGAGTTTCCGGCAGAGGTCCGCCGCTACGTTCGCGGTGACGAGCTCCCGGGTTTCCGTATCCTCGTCAAGNCCATCGTAAAGCTCATGCAGCCAGCCTGGCAGCGATGACCCGCACAGGCCGGAAATGCGCTTCAGCCCCTTGAAGTTTGGCTGCAGCATGATTCCCGGCACGATTGGCATGGTGACGCCTCCCGCGCGGGCCTTTTCAAGGAAGTTCAGATAGATTTCGGGCTCAAAGAAAAATTGCGTTATTGCGCGATCCGCCCCGGCATCCTGTTTGGCCTTGAGAAAGGCTATCTCGGCATCCCAACCGCGGCTTTCGGGATGAAGCTCAGGATAGCACGAGACGGATATTTCAAAGCAGCGCCCAAGGTCTGGCCGATGTTCGCGGATGCCCTCGATCAGATCAATCGAGTCGCGAAACCCNCCCGGATGCTGTTCAAACTTNTCGCCCATGCCCGCAGGCGGGTCGCCGCGCAGCGCCACGATGTGCTTCACGCCAGCCTGCCAGTAGTCTTCGGCGACGGACAGGACTTCTTCTTTCGTCGCACCAACGCAAGTCAAATGCCCAGCAGGGCGCAAATGGGTGTCCTGCGCGATCCGCCGAACGGTGTCATGGGTCCGCTCCCGCGTAGAACCGCCCGCACCATAGGTCACAGACACGAAGTTCGGCGCCATGGGCTCCAACCGCTCAACCGTTTCCCATAGCCGCGCAGCCATGGCTTCAGTTTTCGGTGGGAAAAACTCAAATGAGACGGATGGTGCGTCGCTGGATTGAAGTGAAGAAAGCGGACTCATTTGGTTTACTCCGTGGACGTGGCGGATTTGACCGCCTTCCATATGTTTACGGTCAGTCCATCTGCTGCATCAGCCGGTGGCGCAAAAGATTTTGGTTCGGACACATTCAATCCGACATCGCTGGTCCATGCCTGCATGGCATCGTGCGACAACCCGAGCCGGTGGTGGCCATGCTCAGCGCGCAAAAACTCAAGATCGTGAGGCGCAAAATCTACNACNAGCAATTGGCCGCCAGGCCGCAGAACACGGGCCGCTTCCGATATCGCACGATTGGGTGTGTCCATATAGTGCAGCACTTGATGGATGATCACGAGATCAGCGCTGTTCGATTCAAACGGCACGGCGGTGACATTGCCCTGACGCACTCGCGCGCCATCAATACCCAAACGCTCGAGGTTGGCGCGCGCGACCGTCAGCATGTGATGGCTGAGATCAATGCCTTCGGCGCTCTCGGCGCGCGGCGCGAAGAGGCTGAGCATTCTTCCGGTACCGGTTCCAAAGTCCAGCACGCGCCCGAAGGGCCCCTGGCCAGCCAGCTCCAGAAGCGCCGACTCAATAAGGTCGTTCGGATAATGTAGTGAGCGCAACCTGTCCCAGTTTTCAGCGATACTTGAGAAATACGCTTCCGCCGTATCTGCGCGCGTGGCGCTNACCTCTTCGAGATGCTGGCGGTCACGGACGAANTCCGCTTCCTCAGGATCGAGTTGGGCAAACAACGCGTCCAGAAATGCTTTTCCCGCACCTCTCGTGGCCGCACGATAAAAAACAAAGGACCCTTCCGGCAAACGCTCAACGAGCCCTGCCGCGGTCAATGCCTTGAGATGATGTGACAATCTCGGTTGGGATTGCTCCAAGACCTGCACGAGTTCGCCCACCGACAGATCCCTCTGACGCAACAGCGACAGCACGCGCAGCCGGGTTGGCTCACCCGCCGCGCGCAAGCAATCGATCATGGGAGAACTTGCCAAAATCATTTAACGACATAAACATCGATTTATATGTTTTAGCAACCCGGCTTTACAGAAATATCACCTATGCATGCTTGTGTGCCACCGAGTGTTGAAGCCCACAGGGTTTGCCACCATTTACCGAGTTCGAAACACGGGGTTATCGATACATGACACAGCGAGTCTTCGCCGCCATACTTGCCATGGGCCTGGGAGCCTGCGCGTCCACCCAGAGCGTTGAGACTGGCACAGTCAGCGACCCCTATGAGGGTTTCAACCGTCAGATGTTCGCCTTCAACAGTGAAGTCGACAAATATGCGCTGGGCCCNGCCGCNGGCGCGTACGAAACAGTAACACCCGAATTTGCGCGAGATCGCGTTGGCGACTTCCTGCACAATTTGAAGTCCCCCGTCATATTCATCAACGATGTGCTGCAAGGCGAAGGCGACCGCGCAGGCGATACACTTGGGCGTTTCCTGATCAATTCCACGATCGGCGTGGCCGGTCTTTGGGATGTCGCCGGGTACAATGGCATCGAAAAGCACAGTGAGGACTTCGGACAAACCTTGGCGGTTTGGGGCGTCGAAAGCGGTCCGTATCTCGTGCTGCCATTGATGGGCCCGACAACGCCGCGTGATTTGTTTGGCGGCGGCATAGACCGGGCACTGGACCCACTGAACTGGACCGAATTCGCAGACAATCCCGATCTGGACGATCACATCGCAATTGGCAGNAGTGTGCTCGGCGGCCTGAACGCCCGCGTCGCCCTGGACGATCAGATCGAACAATTAAACGCTCAACCGGAACCTTATGTGGCCCTGCGCCGGATTTATTCATCTCAGCGTCAGGCTGAAATCCGTAACGGTCGCATAAATGAGGAAGAAGCGTACGACGATCTCCCTGATTTTGACGAATTTGAATAATAAGCGAGTGGCACGACCACAAACAGGAGCAAGAAAGTGAAACGCGAAATCAGACATTTGGCATTGGCGGCCACCGCGATGCTGATGTTTTCCTCCAACGCATTCGCAGACGCCAAGACGGAAGCCTACGTTCAGGAAAACGCCAGCGAAGTGCTGGCATCCCTGAATGACCCATCCTTGAACGCAGAAGAGCGCACTGAAAAATTCAATGCCTATATGNACGAGTTCACGGACATGGTCGCCGTGTCCAATTTCGCCATCGGCAAGTATGCCCGTCGCTTTAACGACGATGAGCTAGCTCGCTACCGCAAAGTGTTTCGCGAATACGCACTCGCTGTCTACGAAAACGAACTCGACGCCTATCGCGGCGAAGCGGTGGTCGTGAAGGATTCTGTTGATCGGTCGGAAACTGACTCCATCGTCAACACGGTCATCAAACGGCAGGACGGCAAGGACATGGATGTCCGCTGGCGTGTGCTGACGCGAGACGGAAAATATCAAGTCGTTGATGTGGCACTGAACCTGGACGGAAATCTGATTTGGCTGGCCATTGAACAACGGGCACAATTCCTCGCCCTGCTCGACCGCTCGAACGGATCCGCCGATGCGCTGATTGAAAAGATCGAGAGTATGAAGCGGAACCTGGAAGCGAGCACTCGCGGCTAGCTTTATGCCTGATTAAACGCACCAGTGCTCGAAACGCATGTTCGTGGCCTTCCGAAAGGCTTCCGCGTCTGGAGACAGTTGATCTTGAAGGCTTTTAATCACGCTTGCATCGAAATCCGGCAGGACATTTTTCTGAGATTTAGAGCGTATTGCGTTACGAGCGTTTTCAACCAGGCTACGGGGCGCGTGCTGACGCACCATGTGCCCTAGCCGAGTTGACCTCATTCTGTGCCACCAGTTTGGCAACGCATTCAGATCTGCCGCCGAGTTCTTTGAAGGGAGTTCGACGGTTTGGAGCGCTTCGGGGTCAGAAACTCCAACATGCTGACCTACTCGAACCAGAGATTTCGGCTCTTTCAACATGTCTGCAAAATCAACGATAAGAATATCGTCTCGATCCCAATGATCGAAAAACGGCTGCATCTGGTAAGCATAGCGACTGACGTTGATGGCGTGGGCCGCGTTCTTTGTGTCCAGCCATTCCGAAGGTGATGGCAAGTCCTCTCCGAATAAAATGGAGTGTTTGTATTGCGAAACAACCCGCTTCACCGGATCACGCGCAACGAAAACCAACTTCGCATTGCCCGCGTGCTTTTTGATCAGGCGCCACGTATCCGGAAACACGTCTCGCTTCGTATAATTCGGACAAAAGTCGATCTTCGGAAGATTACTCTTTCCGAACTGACGCGAATACCAACTCGCTCCGACCTCCATGTTGACCGGCGTAAGAAAGAAGTCTGTTTCTTTGGACTCCGGAACGGACGCCTGCCCCGACTGACGAAACAGGTGGTACAGGGAAGTTGTACCGGCGCGCATTGCGCCAATTACAATCGCGTCAGGCGCTATGTCGCTTTCCAGCGGCCTCATCTCGCAAGTGCCCATCGCCATCAATTCCCTCTCCGAAGCAGCAAACTGTCTGCCGACAAACCGCAATGCTGACGACGGAACGAAACATGATCGATGAGATTCAAAGAATCAACCGCAAACCCTTAAAAACAATGGTTAAATTCCGCATTGTCCAATTATTGGGCGTCGCAATCACCGATCAGTTGAAACGCGAGCAAGCAATTCGTGCATCGGACGAATGTTTGCGCGAGTAAATATGTACTAAACTGGTCAGCGGGCAAATTTCTTGAATTTCAGGCGCTTCGGATTGACGGCATCTTCGCCAAGGCGTCGTTTCTTGTCCTCAAGATAGGATGAGAAGTCGCCCTCAAACCATTCGACATGCGAGTCACCCTCGAACGCCAGAATGTGCGTCGCCATTCGGTCCAGGAACCAACGATCGTGAGAGATAATCACGGCGCATCCAGGAAAGGCATCGAGCCCCTCTTCCAGCGCCTGAAGCGTTTCGACGTCCAGATCGTTGGTCGGCTCGTCGAGCAGCAGCACGTTGGAGCTCTGCTTCAACATCTTGGCCAGATGCACGCGGTTACGCTCACCGCCTGACAACAGGCCAACTTTCTTCTGCTGGTCAGAGCCTTTGAAGTTGAACGCGCCGACATAGGCGCGAGAGTTCACTTCGATGCCGCCGAGGTCGATGACATCTGTGCCGCCCGAAATCTCTTCCCAGACATTCTTGCTATCATCGAGCTTGTTCCGGCTCTGGTCGACGTAGCCAAACTTGACCGTGTCGCCGACGCGAAGTGAACCAGCATCCGGCTCTTCCTGCCCCAGGATCATCTTGAACAGGGTCGATTTACCTGCGCCGTTCGGGCCGATGACGCCCACGATACCGCCGGGCGGCAGTTTGAAGTCGAGATCTTCGATCAGCAAATTGTCGCCAAAGCCCTTCCGAAGGTTTTCAGCCTCGAGCACCACATTGCCGAGCCTTGGACCAGGGGGAATGCGGATCTGAGCGGTTGAGACCTTCTCCTTTTCAGCCTCCGCTGCCTTCTGTTCGTAGGATTGGATACGAGCTTTCGACTTGGCTTGCCGCGCTTTCGGACTGGAGCGAACCCATTCGAGTTCCTTGGCCAGCGAGCGCTGCTTGCCACGCTCTTCGCGCGCCTCTTGCTCCATCCGCTTGGCTTTCTGCTCCAACCAATCAGAGTAGTTGCCTTGGTATGGAATGCCGCGTCCACGATCGAGTTCGAGAATCCAGGTCGTGATGTCATCAAGGAAATAACGGTCGTGGGTGACGAGGATCACACAGCCTTTGAAATTAATGAGGTAATTTTGAAGCCAGGCCACCGTCTCTGCGTCGAGATGGTTGGTCGGTTCGTCCATCAAAATCATGTCAGGCTTGGAGAGCAACAGCGCACAAATCGCAACGCGGCGGACTTCACCACCAGAAAGCTTCGAAACGTCTGCATCGTCAGGCGGGCAGCGCAGAGCTTCCATTGCCATCTGGATCTTTGAGTCGATGTCCCAGGCATCCGCAGCGTCGATCTTTTCCTGAAGCGCGGTCATTTCTTCCATCAACTCGTCGGAATAGTCCTCTCCGAGCTTGCCGGAGATCTCGTTGAACTTGTCCAGCATCTGCTTCTCAGGACATGACGCGGCGATGTTCTCAAAGACCGACTTCGATTCGTCCAGCTTTGGCTCCTGAGGCAGATAGCCGACTTTAACGCCGTCAGCCGACCAGGCTTCGCCATTAAATTCCTTATCTTGGCCGGCCATGATGCGCAGGAGAGTCGACTTACCGGCACCGTTGACACCGACGACACCGATCTTCGCATCCGGAAGGAAGCTGAGGTGAATGTTCTCGAACACCTTCTTGCCACCGGGATAGGTCTTGGACAGACCTTGCATGTGATAAACATATTGGGGACCGGCCATGAAANGCGTCTCCTGAAGAATGGGGGAAATACGTCGCCTCAGTTACGCGGGAACGCGCGAAAATCAAGCGGGCAAGCACAACCGATCCCGGTTATCTGGTTCCTGAGCCCTAAGAGACCCTAACCCTCGATCTGCCTACGCTCATCTTCTGTCAGAACGCTTGCCAGCCGCTCGAGTTCGGGCCCCGCACTGTGATTGCCCATATCGTGGGCGCGGCTGAACCAGCGCCAGGCTTCAACAAAGTCTGGCTGTTCCTTTCCATGTCCACCCGCATGCGCCATACCGAGGTTGAACGCACAACGATTGTCNCCCANCTCCGCGCCCTTGTCCCACCAGGCTTGTGCCTCCGCAAATTGCTTGGGACCACCCTCGCCGGTCATCATCATGACGCCCAGGAACGTAATGGCATTCACTTCACCGAGATGCGCAGCCTTCTCAAACAGCGCGCGGGCCTCAACCTCGTTGCGCTCACCCCCGAGGGCACGAAGNTTCATGAAGCCGAGATTGAACATTGCAGGCGCAAGTCCCGCCTCGGCAGCTTGTGCGTAATACGCGCGAGCGGCGGCGAAATCCTGATGCACACCCCGACCGTGGTGCAGCATCGCGCCAAAATTGTTTGCAGCAGCAGCATGGCCTGAGTCTGCAGCGCGACGCATCAACGCGGCTGACTTCATCAAGCTTTCGCCCCCTTCGCCATCAAGTAGCAAAGCCAAAGCTTGTTCGAACAAAACATCCCCGTCCGCCATGCCCCACACGATATGCAATATCGGCTCGCTGAAAAGNGATTTTNTCAGTTGNGAGCTCAGAAAGTTGAATGGGCGCTTCGCGTGTAACCCAATTGGAATATTTGATTTTTTTGGAATCTCATTCCTCTGCATGCACGTTTAGAGGTAAGTGGCACAATTCCAGATGCAGAACGCCAATTTCGCGGCAATGTTCTGCCTCANNCANTCNGNTGTACGNGGNATCACTCCGGGACTTGGCGGCGCCTTCTCNCANCNACCTCAATGGCTTGAAACAAACACACTTTTGGAGGTCAACTTCNCCAGATGCCCACAATCAGAGGTTTTATACCTTGCCGCAAAACATCATCTGTCTTCTGTTGCTGCAATTGCAGGATCAACGGATCGACGCAAGCATGTAAGCTGGCCCAAAATCACGTTGGAGCGACGAACACATGATCAAGCCCTGGTCCATTCTCGAGAGCCGACAGACCTTCAAAGACCGATTTCTCTCTGTCCGAACCGATGTTTGTCAAAGGGACGATGGTCACATCATTGACCAGTACCACGTGCTTGAGTTCACAGACTGGGCGACAATCATCCCCATCACGGATTCCGGCAATATCGTGCTGATCCGGGAGTATCGTCATGCGGGCGAGGTCGTGCTGCTCGGTCTTCCCGGAGGCGTTATGGATGCCGGTGAAACTGATCCAAAAATCGCTGCGCAGCGGGAATTGAGGGAAGAAACGGGATATTCGGCGCGGGATTTCGTTCCTGTCGGGACGTGCCATCCGAACCCTGCGGTCCAAAACAACCGCCTCCACTTCTTTCTCGCGAGCGGGTGCCGAAAGACAGATGTTCAATCTCTTGACCCGAACGAAGAGATCGAAGTTCTGGAGATGCCCTATCAGGAGTTTCTTTCGTATGAGAAATTTGATGCGCAGCACGCTCATCACGCGGCGGCACTATTTTACACCGAGCGGTATTTCGGCAAGCATCCGGAAAAACGACCGTGAGGAGATGCCATGCCTGCCTTTCAACCAACTGCCGACCAATTTCGTGCCTTTCGGGATGACCCGCACGATGGCCCCGTCGCCCAGGTAAACCTGCTGAAGTTTAGAATTAAGGCTGAGTACAAACCGGAAGATCCAGAATTTGGTGAGGAAATTGACGGTCAGACAGCCTACATCCGCTATTCCGAAGCGTTCACCAAAGCTGCCGCTGAAGTCGGCGGCTCGACGACCCTTCTGGCGACCACGGAACGCTATTTCATCGGTCAGGGAGACTGGGATGGCGTTCTGGTCAATCATTTTCCCAATCGACAGGCCTTCATCGCGACACTGAACCATGCCGAATACAAATCCATGTCTCGCCACAGGGACGCTGGTCTCTTGTGTCAGGAGTTGCTCGTCACCCGCCCGATCTGGCTGAGTGGAGACAAGCTATGAGCCGTTACGATGTTTATGGTGCGCTTGGGTCTCCGTATTCCATGAAAGTGCGGGCGGCGATGCGCGCAAAACGTTTGGTCCATACGTGGACTGGGATGACGGCCGAAGACCGGCAATCCGTTATGCCGAATGTGCGCGCGCCGGTAATTCCCGTGATCCGGAAACCGGATGGCCAATGGACGAATGATTCCACGCCCTTCCTCTTGTCGCTTGAAGGAGAGGGGCGTGATTTGCTGCCGCCCTCCCCGGTTGCGCGCTTCGCATGCCTGCTTTTGGAAGACATGGCGGACGAATGGTTCATGAAAGCAATGTTTCATTATCGCTGGGCTTATGAAGACGATGCCGAATGGTGCGCGAATTGGCTGATGTTCGACTCATTGCCGAATGCGGGCCAAGACTCGGTTGAAGCAGCCGCGAGCACCATCCGTGAACGGCAGATTAGCCGGATGGCCCTTGTGGGCTGTACGCCCCAGACCGGCCCCTTGATCGAAGCAAGCTGGAAACGGATTTGCAGCGAATTGGAAACTCTGGCCACGAGCCCGACCCGCTTCCTGTTTGGAGATCGCATCTCGCTCGCTGATCTCGGCTTCTACGGCCAATTGAAAGTCATGAGTGTTGATCCCACTCCGATGCTGTGGCTGCGCAAGGAAACACCCTATCTTTATCGATGGCTGGACCATGCCGATGATGCCAGCGGAGTCGATGGCGACTGGGCGGAAGGCATTGCGCCCGTTGTGGAGAACCTTCTGCGCATTGCCGGCGATACATATTTGCCTTTTCTGAAGGCAAACGCGGACGCGCTTGAGGGCGGCTTGGACACTTTCTCACTTGAGATAGAGGGCCGGCCGTACGAGCAAGGCGTCTTCAAGTATCAGGCTAAATGTCTGCAATCGCTGCGCTCGGATTGGAGTGACCTGAGCGCTGACGACCAAGATGCGATATCGTCCATGATCGGCCCCGGCAGCCGCATCCTGATGGCGGGCAGCTAGACATTAAACTGCTCGCCAGCGCAAACCGCCTCCTTTTGGTGGTTTCCATTCTGCCAGGATCGCCTCAAACTCCCACGGTCAATCAATCGAGGAGCCCGTAAGTGACGAAGAAGCCGTCCGCCATATCTGATCTGCTACACCATCGGGCGCGAGGCCTGTCGAAAGGCGAGCCAATATCTTTGCCCATCATGGCCAGCACGACCTTCATGCTACCGGGTGACCCGGATGGAAGTCATTTCTACGGCCGCAATGGCAACCCCACAATAGAAACGGTCGAAGCGGAAATCGGCATTCTGGAGAAAGCTGAAACGGTTCTTTTCCCGTCAGGCATGGCCGCGATTTCAGCCGTGTTCCACACCCTGCTTCGCCCGGGCGACAAGGTGCTTGTCCACGCGGATGGCTATTACAATGTCCGCGCTTTATTAAGCGAGCATTTCGAACCACGCGGTGTAACCGTCGAAGCCTGCGCGACGGTAGACATGGCGGACGCTGACTTGACNGGATGTCGGCTCGTGATGATCGAAACGCCGTCGAATCCGGGACTGGATGTTTGTGACATTGCGGCGGTTGCGGACCGGGCGAAATCTGCTGGCGCGATCCTCGTTGCGGATAACACGACAGCCACCCCGCTCTGCCAGCAGCCGCTCGATCTTGGGGCCGACATTGTGTTGATGGCTGACACGAAAGCCATGGCCGGGCACTCTGATGTGCTCTGCGGACATGTCGCAAGCCGGGACACTTCCTTGATGAACAAGGTTCGAACCTATCGAAGATTGGCAGGCGCGATTGTCAGTCCGTTTGATGCGTATCTGCTTCATCGCGGGCTTGAGACGCTGGAATTGCGCGTTTCTCGGGCAAACCANAATGCGCTTGCGGTGGCTAAAATGCTGAATTCGCACCCCCTTGTTCAGTCNACACGCTATCCAGGCCTCCCCCATGACGCGAGCCATGCCGTCGCGTCTCGTCAAATGCGCGAGTACGGACCAATCGTCAGCTTCACGCTGCAGGATCGACAGTTCGCAGAAAAATTTATCAATAACAACGAGTTAGCNGTGCCCGCGACCAGTTTTGGGGGTGTTCACACCTCTGCTGAATGCCGTATNAGGTGGGGCGATAAGGTCACAGATGGATTCATTCGTTTGGCCTGCGGCATTGAACCCACTGAAGACCTTGTAAACGCAACGGAAAATGCTTTACGAGAATTGGGGTCCGAATAGTCGTATAAAAGTGACTTCGCGGACGAAGTGGTATAGCGTTTGCCTCTAACGGGCAGGGGTCTCGTTTGATGAAGCGTTTGAGTATAGTTCTGTTTTTTGCCTTGCTTGGTTTGGGCGTCTGGGGGTGGTTACGCATTAACCAGCCCGAACCGCCTATGGCATTGACCGAAGCNCTTCGTATAGACCAAGGCGAAATTCGGGGTGGTGTTGATCCTGACAATCCGGAAGTGGAAGTCTTTAACGGCATCCCCTACGCCAGCGCACGTCGGTGGTCGGCGCCGACAGCTCCGCCGCAATGGGGCGCAATCACGCGTGATGCACGNGACTTCGGACCGGAATGCCTGCAGCCTCGNGGGCATATGGATCAGGTCGTNGAACGGATCATCGATGGCAATGGNCTTCCCTGGTGGAAGCGCACACTCGCTAAACGNCTTATCGCCGCTCAGCCAGAACCGCTTCAAGCAGAAGACTGCCTCTTCCTGAATGTGCGCACCGCAAATCGACACGGCATCAAAAAGNTGCCGGTTATGGTTTGGATTCACGGTGGTTCACACCAGACCGGGGCGGGATCATCTGCATTTTATCAGGCAAATGGGCTTGTCGAAAAAGGCGTTGTACTCGTCACGTTCAATTACCGCCTCGGCCCGTTTGGATACATGGCTCACCCTGCCCTTTCCGAGGAGTCTGGAACATCTGGCAATTATGGCCTGCTCGATCAGGTTGCAGCCCTGCGTTGGGTACAGTCAAACATCAGTCGTTTCGGCGGCGACCCGAACAATGTGACGATATTCGGCGAAAGCGCAGGCGCTCAGTCAGTCAGCGAACTCATGTCTACTCCGCTGGCTGACAATCTGTATGACAAGGCCATTCTNCAAAGTGGCGTCAGCAGCTATAACGCTCTGCACCTGGACCACTCAGCCCTTCCCAACATTCAAAGCTCTGAGGAGGTCGGCGTCGAATTCCTGTCGACCCTCGCAAACGACACTGCAACAGCAGATGGTTTGCGCGCGATACCTTCTGGCGCAATCATTGATCGCGTGCTTGTACGGCAAGATCTCACCAAATACTTCCTGCCAACCGTGGACGGACAAATCTTGCCGCTGCCCATAGGTGAAGCCATTCGCGATGGCGGCGCAAAGCGCGTTCCCCTTCTGGCCGGGTACAATGCCGATGAAGGCACGATCTTCTACCCTGATCGCAAATCACCCACTGCCCTTAGCGACACGATTTCCGGCTCAATGGCTCAACGAGAAGCAATGCTGGAAGGCGTCTTCGGCGTAAACTCGGCCAAGGCCTTGCAGGCCCTGTATGGCATGACCAGTCTTGAATCGTGGGACCGGGGCGCAGAGAAAATGCTCGGTGACGACTGGTTTGGCGTCCACACGCGATTTCTTGCAAAGGCAAACGTTGCGGCGGACCAGCCGACCTGGCTCTACCATTTCAGCCGCACGCCTCCGGGCAAGTCACAGACGCTCGGCGCGCACCACGCGGCCGAAATTCCGTTTGTCTTCAACAGTCATAGTGGCTTCCTGCCATTGTCTGGCGATGACGACATCCTGACGGAAAGAATGACGTCTTACTGGACGAATTTTGCCAAGACCGGCAATCCGAATGGAGACGGGCTACCTGAGTGGCCCGCTTATACACCTGATGATGATATCTGGCTGGAACTCGATCACGAGATCAAGCGCATCAGCAGACTACGCGCCCGAAAGCTGGACATCCTTGAAAGCAATCTGAATCACAGGATCGATGCGATCAAGCAGTCGAAGACGCCGCTTGAGCTGATCGAAAACACCGCGCTGCTTTCAACAGCCGCTGGCCTAGGCGGTGAGGAGCGTATCGCAAATAGCGACTAGGCCCTCCTGATCCACCTGATCGAAGGCGTCCAGTTCGGTCGAATCCACATCCAACACCGCCGCGAGCTCTCCATTCGCATCAAACACCGGAACCACAATCTCGGAGTTGCTGGCCGAGTCGCACGCGATGTGACCTGGAAATGCATGTACGTCTGGCACGATAACGGGCTCGCGACTCGAGGCGACATGCCCGCAAACACCTTTACCGAACGGGATACGCAGGCACCCCAGCGTGCCCTGATACGGGCCGACAACCAGTTCAGCATCCTTCAACGGGTCTACGACGTAGAACCCCGTCCAGAAGAAACGCGGGGCGAAAGCCTGCGACAGAATACAGGACGCCGTTGCGTACCGCGCAGTAATGGACGTCTCGCCAGAGACGACGCTCTCGATTTCCGCCTTCAGCTCCCGGTATCTAGCCGCCTTGTCCATGTTCTGCCTCATCTCTGCCTTGGGCGGGCTATATCGGGTGGATGAGTTCACTTCGCAATAGGCCGTTGATGCCGCTGGAATCCTCTGAAATAGTCAGGGAGAGTCAAGGCGCTGGAGACGACCACCGCCATGAGGGGAGACTGTTTGTGGGCCTGACCGGACGCCTGAGCATTGCGTTGCTGATGGCCGCAAACCTGTCCTCCCCGATTTCGGCCCAGTCGGGCTACGATCTGGACGATGTTCCTGCTGGACCCGAAATAAATGAAGAGTGGGATGGCGGAGTTGGCCTGGAAACAGACCTGAATGCGCTCGAAGCCGCCCATGCCGAGCTCATCGCCATGTCCGATCTGCAATTGGAACGGCCAGAGGCAGACCCGATTGAGTTCGAGCCATCGGAACCACCCGGCTGGCTTTCCAGCCTTGTAAAGCTTCTCGGCCACCTGGGGCCCCTGCTCAAGTTCATTTTTTACGCCTGCATCGTGCTGGTGGTGGCAGGCGTTCTCTATTTTCTCTTCGGCGAAGCCATGCGAATTCGGTTTGGCGGGAAGAAAGACAAGTCAGAGGGGGACGAGGACGATATTGTGCCGGACTTCCGCCCCGACCAAGCCACGGCCCGGTCGTTGCTTGAGGAAGCCGACGCTCTCGCGCGTGAAGGTCGTTTTGCCGAAGCGGTTCATCTTCTGCTGTTTCGCTCCATTGAAGACATTCAGTCGCGCGTCGAGATGGGCGTTCCCCGCTCCATGACAGCGCGAGAGATTGGCAGACTCGGTTATCTGCCAGACAGGGCCCGCTCAGCGCTCGGCCCAATTATCGCGATTGTCGAACGCAGCTTCTTTGGTGGCCGTGATGTAGACGAAACGGGATGGCAATCGGCCCGCGCGTCTTATGAGGATTTTGCCTTCGGTGGAGAGTGGGCATGAACCCTCGTTCGCAATCTGACTCGCCGTTCAACGCGAAAGTCGTCGGCATTCTCGTCGCGGTCGCGCTCTTCTCATTTGGAGCCATCATGGTGCTGGCCGGGTGGGCGCCTGAACTGCGCGACAAGGATGTGGCAGGGTCTCATCCCTACTCAACATCGGCCCTCGGATATCAGGGCTTTGTTCGCCTCCTCGAAGCGCAAGGCTACCCCGTAGAAATATCACGGCTTGAGCGAACGCTTGAAGAAAGCGACTGGGGACTGTTAATCCTGACCCTACCACTCTGGGGCGGAAACGATGCGCTCGAAGATTTCGACTCATCACGCACGACGCTGCTCGTATTGCCGAAATGGGATGGCATTCCGGACGCGCTGGACCGAACGAAACAACATGACACGCGTTTCAAGAACGCACGCGTTCTGAACGACCTGCTGGAAGACCTGAACCTCGACGCCACAATAGGCCGTATCGAAGTGCCCGCCACTGTGGACGGCGCATTCGGAACACTGTCTCCCAAACCAGACGTCAAAATGCAGGTGCTGGAAAGCGAAGCCCTGGACCCCATTGTCACAGCAGACGAACACATGCTGCTGGCCTACGCTCCCGATGCCGGCATCTACGTGCTCTCGGACCCGGACCTGATAAACACGTTCGGACTGTCTGAGTTCGACAACGCGGAGTTCGCCGTAAAGATGGTGGATTTCATGCGATACGACGCGGATGAACCGATCATATTCGACGCAACGCTTCACGGCTTTGTTCGATCTGAGAACTTGCTGCAAATGATGTTCGACATCCCATTCATTGGCGCGACGTTGACGGCGCTGATGGCCGCCCTCCTGCTTGGCTGGGCTGCGCTTGTCCGGTTCGGCCCACCAGTCCAGGAGGCGCGCGCGATTGCACTCGGAAAGCAGGCACTCGCCGACAATTCGGCCGGTCTGATTACCATGGCCCGCCGCGAGACACGGCTTGCGCCGCGCTATCTGGATCTGATCAGGCGGCGCGTCCAACGCGATATCGGAGCGCCCAAGTCTCTGACCGGCGACCAACTCGCGGCCTTGCTGGACCGCCTCGGAGAGGATGAAATTTCCGG
Source organism: Hyphomonas sp. TMED31 (assembly GCF_002172815.1). Classification (NCBI taxonomy): domain Bacteria; kingdom Pseudomonadati; phylum Pseudomonadota; class Alphaproteobacteria; order Hyphomonadales; family Hyphomonadaceae; genus Hyphomonas; species Hyphomonas sp. TMED31. Next base: position 24,219 of record NZ_NHCK01000058.1, read on the forward strand.
CAAACGCTTTACGGATTTTGCCGCCGGGTTGAACGGCCCCGCTGACAATCGCGACGACCTCATGAACAAGACCCGCGAACTCTTTCGCTGGCGCCAGGGAATTATCGGGAGATCCATGAATGAACGTAAATGACATCAAGGCGCTGGCAGATCGCATTCGCGGTGAAGTGCGCAAGGCCGTCGTCGGCCAGGACACAACGGTGGATATTCTCCTGACGGCAATCTTCTCGTCGGGTCACGTCCTGCTCGAAGGCCCTCCGGGAACCGCGAAAACCTTGCTTGCCCAATGCTTCGCGCGCTCAATATCACTGGACTTCGGGCGTATACAGTTCACTCCAGACCTGATGCCAGGCGATGTTCTGGGTACGAATTTGTTCAACTTCCAGACAAATGAATTCGCCCTCACAAAAGGGCCGATTTTTACCGACCTTCTGCTTGCTGACGAGATTAACAGAACACCGCCCAAGACCCAGGCAGCCCTGCTGGAAGCGATGCAAGAGCGAAAGGTCACAATTGATGGGGACAGCTACAGACTCAATGACCGTTTCACGGTGATAGCCACGCAGAACCCGATCGAGCAGCAGGGCACTTACCCCCTGCCCGAAGCCCAGCTTGACCGATTCCTGTTCAAGCACACGCTGGACTATCCGAGCCGCGAGGAAGAGATCGCAATCGTCGGCCAGCACGGCACTCGTACGGGCATGAAGACACCTGCCGCGTTCGGCATTGAAGCNGTTGTCTCTGCTGAGGAGCTCACCGAAGCCGTCAGTTCCGTTTCAGAAGCGCGCCTTCAGGATGATATCATTTCCTACATTGTCGACATCATACGCGCGACCCGCACGTCACCCGCCCTGGAAACCGGGGCTTCGCCACGCGCGGCAGCCGCGCTCGCCACAGCAGCGCGCGCCAGGGCTGCNCTGGACGGTCGGGATTTCGTTATTCCAGACGATGTGAAGCTCTTGGCACTGCCAGCCTTGCGCCACCGCGTATTGTTGTCACCGGCCGCCGAAATCGAGGGCAAGACGACCGATGAGACCTTGTCAGCCATTATCGAGCAAACGGCAGCTCCACGGTGATTTCACCAACTCCCCGCGCCATCTTTCTGATGTTGCTCGGCGTGCCCCTTTTGGTGGCAATTGCCCTGCTACGCCCGGAATGGTGGATCGTCTGCGCTGGATGGATCGGCGCTATCTCCGGCCTGATGCTGATCGACGCCGTNATGTCAGCTTCCTTGCGTGCATTCCGGGTCGAGATCGANTCGCCACCGCTCCTTTATGTTGGCGGGAGTGACCCTGCCGATCTTTCGCTGACGTTCGAGAGTGGCGCACTGCCGAGGCGGATCGAAGTCCTGCTGGAGGTAAACGAGTTTCTTCAGACCATTCCGCCTGCCGGGTTACGCGGATGGCAGGGGCGAACCCGCGCATACTCCCTGCCCTTGACACCGACGCGGCGAGGATTGGCACAGCTCGTCAAACTCTGGAGCCGATGGACAGGCCCACTAGGCCTGATCCAGAAACGGCATGTTCATCCCCTTGAACGGGATATCCCCATTACGCCCAACATCCGCTGGGTAAAGGATGAAGCCATCCGGATTTATTCGCGGGACGCTGAATTTGGGATCAAGACACAGTTTGAACGCGGCGACGGGAGTGAGTTTGACGCCCTTCGCGAATTTACCACCGGCATGGACCGCCGAGCGATAGACTGGAAGCATTCCGCGCGACACAGGCATCTTCTGGCCAAGGAGTTCAGGACGGAACGAAATCACAACATTGTCTTCGCCTTTGATACCGGGCGCCTGATGAGCGAACCGCTCGGCGGGGTTCCAAAGATTGATCGCGCCATAAATGCCGGTTTGCTGCTCTCATTCGTTTCATTGCGAAATGGCGACCGGACGATGGTGTACGGATTTGATGCCAAGCCCGGACTTATGAGTGGTTTCATGACAGGCCAGCGGAGTTTTACCAAAGCCCAGGACCTGACCGCTCAACTGGACTACTCGACCGAGGAAGCCAACTTCACCCTCGCGCTCTCTTCCCTCGCCAGCAAACTCGAACGGCGAAGCCTGATCATCATCTTCTCGGATTTTGTCGACACCATCTCCGCCGAACTCATGCTGGAAAACATCCGGCGCCTGACCGACCGGCACCTCGTTGTCTTTGCGACATTCGAAGATCAAGCCCTGTCCGATATGGTGGATGCACCTCCCAACACGATCAATGATGTGACCCGCGCAGTCATCGCCGACACACTGATGGCCGAACGGGATACGGTGCTGCTTCGACTTCAGCGAATGGGTGTTCAGGTCATAGAGAGCAAGCCCGAAGCCTTTGGACCGGAGCTCATCTCGCGCTACCTGCAGATCAAGCAGAGGGACATGCTATGAGTGACCTTCTCAAATCGTATCGCTTCCGCGAAGAACGTGAAGCGGACTGGCGCAAGCTCGACCTGATTCTGACACGCGCAGAGAATTCCGGCGTAAAGGCGCTGACGGATGACGAAATGACCGCGCTGCCACGGCTGTATCGTCAGGCGGTCTCTTCGCTGTCTGTCGCGCGATCCATATCCCTGGATCAGAATGTGACGGCCTATCTCGAAAGCCTCTGCACACGGGCCTACTTCTTTGTTTATGGCGCCCGCACCTCCATCGGTGAACGCATGATGGATTTTCTAAGGCGGGACTGGCCAAGCTGCGTGGCCTCCGCTGTTGGCCCTACACTTCTGGCTGCGCTGTTCCTGTTTGGAGGTTGGGCGCTGGCATTCTTTCTCTGTATGCAGGACATGGAATGGTTTTGGACCTTTCACGGCCAAAGCTTCTTCGACGGCCGAAATCCGGACGCGACCGTCGAATATCTGCGATCAACTATTTATACGGAGGAAGGAGAGATCAATGATGGTCAACTGACATCTTTCTCCAGCTACCTCTTCAACAACAATGCCCAGATTGCCCTGTTCGCCTTCGCCTTGGGATTCGCGTTCGGCATCCCGACAGCATGGCTCCTTGTCTACAATGGCGTGATGATGGGATCGCTGCATGCTGTCTTCTGGCAGAAGGGACTTGGCTATGAATTCACAGGCTGGCTGATGATCCACGGCACGACAGAACTGTTCGCCATCGTGCTAGCGGGCGCAGCCGGGTTTGTGATTGGCGGCGCTGTCGCGTTTCCCGGACAACTCACTCGCCTGAACTCCGCCCGGCGGGCAGGACAGAAGGCCGCGACGATGGCGATGGGTTGTGTCATCATGCTGATCATTGCCGCATTGCTGGAAGGGTTTGGTCGCCAATTGATCAACAGCGACGTCATCCGCTACATCGTCGCGTTCAGTATACTTGGCCTTTGGCTTGCTTACTTTTATCTTCCGCGAAAGGTGGAAGCCGCATGAATCCCACCGTGCCTCATACGCAAGGCAAGGCCAGCACAGCAGACGTGAATGCCGCCCGCTTACGACGCGCCAGATTGCAGGAGCAAATTCGCCGGTCAAAGCTGCAACGACGGCTCGTCACTCCTGAAGGCGCAGCGATACATCTGAAGCTCGCAACAGCATCGGAACGCGCCGGCGCGTTCATGATTGACGTCGCGATTCAGTGGGCGATCGTTATCGCAACCGCACTCGGGCTGAGCTTCGCGATGATGGCGATGGATTCCGGCAGTGCAAATGTGGCCTGGGCGGTATGGCTCGTCTTCTATTTCTTCGTACGCAACTTTTACTACATCTTCTTCGAACTCGGCGCGAAAGCCGCGACGCCGGGCAAACGCGCGCTGGGTATTCGAGTAACGTCTCGAAGCGGAGGACGACTGACCGCCAACTCAGTCCTCGCAAGAAACTTCATNCGCGAAATCGAGGTCGGCNTGCCATTNCAGTTNCTGATGATGGGNGGTGACCGNGTTNGCGGCTGGATGGCATTGNTGGGACTTGTCTGGTCCGGCATTTTCCTCCTGTTTCCCATCTTCAACAAAGACAAGATGAGAGTGGGTGATCTGATCGCGGGAACGTGGGTCATTCGCTCGCCAAAAACAAAATTGATGGGCGACATCTCATCGTCCGCTGCNACGACAACNNAGGATCGGTTTGCCTTCACNCCGCAACAGGCGGANGCNTANGGNATNCANGAACTACATGTTNTGGAGGATGTGCTTCGCCAGTCGACGCAGGACGTCAAAGCACAAGTCGCGCTGCGTATCCGCGCGAAGATCGGCTGGCGCGCTCAGCCCGGCGAAACAGACNTCGCNTTTCTTGAAGCGTACTACGCTGCGCTGAGACGACGGCTCGAACAGCGCATGATCTTCGGGGACCGCAAGACCGACAAGTTCGATACGCGGTGATGGNCTTAAAGCCGCCCGCGAACCCAGTCCCGGGTCAGGAAGCCATCTATCAGATCACATACCAGACCCAACTCGACCAATGCAGATGCATACCGGCGNGGATCCACCAACGTCTGGAAGATTGAACCCGCTTCAAACTGATCGTCCGCTTCAAGCGCGAGCGTCATATGCCCATCCTCGAAAACGCCGCGCAGCTTTCCGCCTGAGAAGTGCCGCTCCAGGGCAATCAGNCGCTCCATGCGATCAGGTGACAAGAGTGCCCGCGCCTCAACNTGGTCTGTGGAATAGACGGTGAATGCGTCTTCCAATTCCCTGGAAATCAGATCCACACGCTTCAGGTCACCCGCATCGCGACCGCGCTTCCACCAACCGGACCGTGCCATCACAGTCCGCCCCAGAAAACGCTCCGGATACTCCACATGAGCCAGAATGCCCTGAAAAACGGTCGTGCTGTTTTTCCCGCCGGTTTCGAGGCGAGCCTCAACCAGCACGAACTTCGCGCCGGCCCTTTCCCCTGAAATCATATCCTCGAACTTGCGCCGCGAATGGCTAGGTAGCAGTTTTGCTGCCTTGAGAACTTCGTAGGCTGGGGTGGGCGCCTNGATGCCATTGCCNGACCCCGTGGAGATCATGCCGAATGGCGTTGGGACAGTCTTTCCCGANCCGGCNGAATAGGCCGCACTCAGCTCCGTCGCGCGCTGCATCAGAGACCGAAAGTCTTCAACGCCTGAAAGATCTGGATGCAAAGTATCNTAAGAGAAGCCAAACGGTTCACATGCGGCAGCGAGAACCAACTGCTTGGTCTGGGACTTCATCGTGAAAACCCTGATCCAGGCGGGACCGGACACGACCGCCGCGAACAGGATGATCACAAACATGATGCCCGGAAACATCATGTTGAATGACATCAGGGAAGAAATGGCGAGAAGAATGGCGACAAAAATCGGCAATCCCGCGCCGNTACACGACCGCGTGATCGCAGTTCGAATGGCTTCCTTGCGATCAGACTCGCGGCGCGCGAGCTCCGGTCTCAAGACATCTGACCAGACTTTCGGCACATGGGCGAACTCAGGCCGCTTTGCAGACAACACCTCCAAAGACGGTGCGCCTNCCAANGCATCACTCAGCTTTTGTGGATTGAACCCCGACATGCCGCTCCCCCTAATCTGATCGACCCCGGTCCCGTCCGGGATGCCATCAGGCGGCCAGCGTCAACTCTCGCGAGGCTGTCACGCAATTTCGCCCATTGGCCTTGGATTTATACAAGGCTGAATCGGCCAGTTCGAGCATTTCGTCAAAGTCCGAATTTGGCGGCAGAATGGTCAGGCCGAAACTGGCCGTCACACTAACCGGCTGCCCATCAACGATCATCACATGGTTTTCAATCGAGGACCGAAGACGCTCACAAACGCTATGAGCCTGCTCAGCGTCGACATTACTTAGCAGGATGACGAATTCCTCGCCTCCCCAGCGTCCAAGCTTGTCGAAAGGACCGCGCAGTTCGGAATATGCCACCGCGGCAATCTCGCGGAGAACCCTGTCCCCAGCGGCGTGCCCGTGCCGATCGTTGACCGCCTTGAAGTAATCAATGTCAAACAACGCAACGGCTGCGGTCATTTCTGTCCGCCCCATACGGGCCATTTCCTCGCAAGCGAACTGTTTGAAGAATTTTCGGTTCAGCAAACCGGTGAGAGCGTCTGTAGACGCCATGTCTTCGAGGGTTCGCTGGTAGATGCGCATCTTGTATTCGTGTTGTGCTGCAATTGCTGCAGTTGGGACCGCCACGCAGGCCGCAATGAACAGATTTGCCACGATAAATTTATGAGGATCGGTCGGAAAGCCCATCGAATAAACAATCACGGAAAACGTGAAACAGAGGCAAAGCGCCGTGATCGCCACAAAGGCGAAAAAGGTCAGCGATTCGACCAGATCCTCTAGTTTACCCTGCACATCCTGTCTCCCGGTTATGGGGATGTTGTCGCACGGGAGTTATATTTTACCGTCAATCTGCCGAGATATTTTCTGGCATTGCCATTCATATTTTGGAAAGAAGCTATCTTACCAATTTCATAGGCCGCTTTGCACGAAGCGTGCGATCCTTACAAAAATTTCGCAATGACGAACTTGACGCTGCCCCAGCGCCCTCTTAACTGCCCACCATCGTTAGCAGTCAGCAGGGGTGAGTGCTAAACCTCCCTGAATGTTCCTGCTCACGAGCTAAATTCAATTGAACTCGTCAAAGAGACAAGAGGGCTAAATCCAATGAAACTTCGTCCCCTGCACGACCGTGTCGTCGTGCGCCGCGTCAAGGAAGAAGAGAAAACCAAAGGCGGGATCATCATTCCTGACACCGCCAAGGAAAAGCCGCAGGAAGGCGAAATCGTTGCTGTCGGCAACGGTGCCATTGGCGACGACAACGAGCGCGTTGCACTCGACGTCAAAGTCGGCGATCGCGTTCTCTTCGGCAAATGGTCCGGCACGGAAGTGACCGTCGACGGCGAAGAGCTGCTCATCATGAAAGAGAGCGACATCATGGGTGTGCTGGAGAGCTAAGCTCCCGCCCGTCGCATTTCATCAGACAGAATTCTCAAAGAGGTAATCAACAATGTCAGCCAAACACGTAGTTTTCGGCGCAGAAGCACGCGANCGCATGCTGAAAGGCGTCGATACGCTTGCCAATGCTGTGAAGGTAACGCTCGGCCCGAAAGGCCGTAACGTCGTTATCGAAAAATCCTTCGGCGCTCCGCGCACCACGAAGGACGGCGTCACCGTGGCAAAAGAGATCGAGCTTGAAGACAAGCTGGAGAACATGGGCGCGCAAATGCTGCGCGAAGTCGCTTCCAAGGCNAACGACGTTGCTGGTGACGGTACAACGACTGCAACCGTTCTTGCTCAGGCCATCGTTCGCGAAGGTATGAAGCGCGTTGCCGCCGGCATGAANCCAATGGATCTGAAGCGCGGTATCGACAAGGCCGTGACGGAAGTCCTCAGCGACCTGGCTCACCACTCCAAGAAAGTGAAGTCCAACGACGAGATCGCCCAAGTTGGCACGATCTCCGCGAACGGCGACACCGAAGTCGGTGGCATGATCGCTGAAGCCATGGCGAAAGTCGGCAATGAAGGCGTCATCACTGTTGAAGAAGCCAAGTCGCTGGAAACCGAACTGGATGTCGTTGAAGGCATGCAGTTCGACCGCGGCTACCTGTCCCCNTACTTCATCACGAACCCTGACAAGATGATCGCGGAACTCGAAGATCCGTTCATCCTGCTTCACGAGAGCAAACTGTCCTCTCTGCAGCCAATGCTGCCGATCCTGGAAAGCGTTGTTCAGAGCCAGAAGCCGCTGCTCATCATCGCCGAAGACGTCGATGGCGAAGCATTGGCAACCCTGGTGGTCAACAAGCTGCGTGGCGGCCTGAAAATCGCAGCNGTCAAAGCACCTGGCTTCGGCGATCGCCGCAAAGCCATGCTGCAAGACATCGCAGTTCTCACCGGCGGTCAGGTCATCTCCGAAGACCTNGGCATCAAGCTCGAGAACGTCTCCATGGACATGCTCGGCACCGCAAAGCGCGTTTCGATCTCCAAGGACGACACGACCATCGTTGATGGCGCTGGCGCGAAGAAAGACCTCGAAGCTCGCGTTTCCCAGATCCGCAAGCANATCGAAGACACCTCGTCCGACTACGATCGTGAGAAGCTCCAGGAGCGTCTGGCGAAACTGGCTGGCGGCGTTGCTGTCATCAAGGTTGGCGGTGCAACCGAAGTAGAAGTGAAAGAGCGTAAGGACCGCGTCGACGACGCGCTGAACGCAACACGCGCTGCTGTTGAAGAAGGCATCGTCCCAGGCGGCGGCACGGCACTCCTGTCCGCTGCTGGCAACATTGACGTCAAAGGCGCCAATGATGACGAGCAAGCCGGTATCGACATCGTTCGCAAGGCTCTGGAAGCTCCGGTTCGCCAGATCGCCGAGAACGCCGGTGTCGAAGGTTCGGTCGTTGTTGATCAGATCCGCCGCGGCAAGGGCAAAGGCTTCGGCTTCAACGCCCAGACCGAAGANTATGGCGACCTGGTNGGCATGGGTGTGATCGATCCGGTGAAAGTTGTTCGCTCTGCCCTGCAGAACGCAGCATCTGTCGCTGGCCTGCTGATCACCACCGAAGCCTCGATCGCAGAAGCACCGAAGAAAGAATCCGCTGGCGGCGGCATGCCCGACATGGGCGGCGGCATGGGCGGAATGGGTGGCATGGGCTTCTAAGCCCAACTGTCCCAGCCAAATTGCGAGAGGCAGCACTTCGGTGCTGCCTCTTTTTTTGAACCCGAGATCTTGAACGCACGCCGATTTAACTTCTCTGCCCCNGCGGCAACCTCCTAGACTTGCAAAAAAACAAACTGGGAGAAAACGCCGTGACGGCTGCAGAGGAACTGAATTTCGGAGACATGCTTGACGTGGTTGGGGATCTCCTCGGCCCNGAAGACCTNGCCCTTGCGCATGGAAGCCGCCGTATCTACTGGCCNGAATTCACGGCGCGCTCCAATCGACTGGCGCGCAATCTACGCGCAATGGGTGTGGAAACCGGGGACAAGGCTGGCTTCTATCTGCGCAACCAGCCNGAATACACCGAAGCCCTCGCCGCGAGCTTCAAGGCGCGCTTTACCCATGTAAACGTCAACTACCGCTACCTCGCTGACGAACTTTTCTACATTTTCGACAATTCAGACTCTGCCGTCGTTTTCTACGACGCTCAGTTTCTTGACCAAGTCGAGCTCGTCCGCGGGCGTCTTCCGAAGGTGAAAGTCTGGGTTCAGATCGGCGACGGGGACATCCCGGATTGGGCTGAGGATTACGAACGTCTCGCTACGGAGGGCGATCCCTCGCCGCTCGGCATTGAGAGGTCTGCTGACGACCTCTTCTTCCTTTATACCGGCGGCACGACCGGCATGCCCAAAGGCGTGATGTGGTCACAATCGGTTTGGAGGCAAGCCGCCAGGGAAGGCGCGGAAAAGGCGGGACTCCCCTACCCGTCGACACTGGACGAATTCAAGATGGCGGTCGAATTGATGGGGCGCACCGCCCGCCAGGTTCCCGCCTGTCCTCTGATGCATGGGACGGGCCTCTTNACCGCGATGGGAGCGTTCNTGGCTGGCGGTGCCATCATTACACTGGAACAGAATACCAGCTTTGNCCCCGAGAACCTCTGGGACACGGTCGACGAACATGGCGTCACCAGCATGGCCATCGTGGGCGACGCGTTTGGCAAGCCAATGCTGAAAGCTCTCGATGAAAATCCGGGGCGTTGGGATGTCAGCTCCGTACAGACCATTGTTTCATCGGGCGTGATGTGGAGCGCTGAAGTCAAGCAGGGCCTGCTCAAGCACATGCCTCAGGCCGCAATGATGGACAGTTTCGGCTCATCGGAAGCTGTTGGGTTCGGATCCTCTACGACTACAGCCGAAGGCGGCACGCAAACATCGAAATTCGANATTGGCCCGAACTGCAAAGTGTTCTCCGAAGATGATCGAGAAGTCGTCCCCGGCAGCGGAGAAGCCGGCATTATCGCGCGCGGTGGTGCCGTGCCGCTCGGCTATTACAAGGACGAAGAAAANACCGCCANGACGTTCAAGACGATCAATGGCGTGCGCTACGCCATTCCGGGTGACTGGTGCACCGTGGAGGCAGATGGCACGATCACACTGCTCGGTCGGGGGTCGAATTGCATCAACACCGCAGGCGAGAAAGTGTATCCCGAAGAGGTCGAGGAGGCCCTGAAAGAGCACAAAGCGGTGAAAGACGCACTCGTCGTGGGCATACCCGACGACAAATGGGGCAACGCCGTCACGGCCGTCGTCGCNACAGACGCGGACGTCAGCGAGGATGAGTTGCGTGAATTCGTGCAAAGTCGCATCGCGCGTTACAAGGCGCCAAAGTCTATTCTGTTCAAGGATGATCTGGGACGCGCACCCAACGGNAAGGCAGACTATAAATCCATCAAGGCGTATGCCCTCGCCCAGCTTGGCGTCAGCCAATGAGCAGGAAACCTCTCAGCGTGTAGGCCACGACCGCCACGACGAGCATGGACACAAAGGCGATACCTACGAACCAGAGGAGCCGCTTCGCAAGAGGCGGCTCCTCTCCGTTTTCTTCCGGACGAACAGGCTCAATGCGCATGATACCCGTCCCCTGGTTTCACCTTGCCCCAGAAAAGGCTGTAAACATATGCCGTGTACGCCAAAATAATGGGTAGCATCACCAAAGCGCCAACAAGCATGAGCATCAGCGCATTGTTGCGGGCCGCTGCCTCCCAGATCGACACCTCGTAAGGCACAATAAACGGATAGAGGCTGACGCCCAACCCGATATAGCCGCTCAGGAAAATGCCCGCAGCCAGCAAGAACGGCCGCCAATCCGGCGCACCGCCCACCTTGTTCTGCTTCATGGACAGGTCCCGCCACAACCACAGCACCAAAGCCATTCCTGCCAGTGGCACCGGAGCCAGCGGCAAGAAGCGCGCCGGGTTGATTTCCGTCATGGAAAAGCCCCAGCGNTCTCCGATCGACGGGTCTACGGACAATGTTGCAAAACTCACCGCGAGAAAACAGATCGCCACACCGGCGAGCGCCATCCGCCCCCATTTGCGGGCTTTGGCNTGNAGCGCGCCNTCAGTTTTGAGCACGAGCCAGCAGGCCCCNAGCAGCATATAGCCGATCACAACCGATATGCCCGTGAGCAGGGAAAATGGAGTCAGCCANTCGAATGCACCGCCAGCGAACGCGCCACCCTCGACCTGAATGCCCTGAACCATTCCGCCCAGCATGATGCCTTGAGAGAACGCNGCGGTGAACGAGCCGCCATAGAAAGCTCCATTCCAGAACAATCGCGTAGGTCGCCGCACCGCCTTGTGCCGAAACTCAAAGGCGACACCGCGGAAGATCAAGGCCGCAAGCATGATCAATACCGGCAAATAAAAGGCAGGCATGATGATGGCATACGCGGTCGGGAAGGCCGCGAAGAGACCGCCACCTCCAATGATCAGCCAGGTTTCATTGCCGTCCCAGACAGGCTCAACCGTCGCCGTCATCATATTGCGTTCTTCTTCAGACTCCGCGACCGCCGTGAACATGCCGACGCCAAGGTCAAATCCATCCAGCAACACATACATCATGACACCTACCGCGAGGATCAGGGCCCAGATAAGGGGAAGGTCTATAGCCATGTCTGCCTCCTATTCCGCCGCAACGATATCGTCGGATGTTTCTGCCTTGTCGTCGACCGCGCCCATCGGCGATCCAGGCGGGCGACGCTCCCGGCGCGCGGGATCGGGCGGAGTATCGTCGAAGCCTCGCGTGGCTATGCGCGCCATGTAGACGACGCCAGCCGTGAAGATGATCGCATAGACAATCATGAATACGAGCAGCGACGTTGCCACCTGCCCGGCGGAAACTGGTGACAAACTATCAACCGTCCGCAAGTGACCGTAGACAGTGTAAGGCTGGCGCCCCACCTCAGCCGTGATCCATCCTGTCACCACCGCGATAAACCCGAGCGCCCCTGCCGGAACCGCTGCAATATGAAACAAGCCAGGCTGGTCGATCTTCTTGCGCCACCAGAGGAAGCTCCCCCACAGGCCCATCGCCAGCATGCCAAGTCCGGCCGCGACCATGATGCGGAATGCGTAGAACACCAGCCAGAGCGGAGGACGCTCCGACTCCGGGAAATGATCCATACCGTGCAATTCTTCGCCCTCTTCGAGACCTGGGAAAAGGAAAGGGCTAGTGCCCGGCACAGTGATACCCGCATGCCCGCATTCGGAATCGTCCGGCCAGGCAATAAGCACAGTGCCCTGCACTTCCTTCGTCTCGCACCAGCCTTCAACGACGGCAATCTTCGCGGGCTGATGCTTATGCGCGACCTCGCCAGACCAGTGGCCCACCATGATCTGAATGGGCAATAGTACAGCCAGCGTCCCCGAGGCCATGCGGATCTGCCATTTGGTCGGCTCGGTGATACGACCCTTGATGACCTGCCAGGCACCCGCCGCGAGGATTACTGCCGCAGTGGTCGTATAGGCGGCAAGCAGCATGTGAGAGAAGCGGCTAGGCAGGCTTGGATTGAAGATCGCCTCAATCCAGCTGGTCGCGTAGAAATTGCCGGTCTCCGGATCAATCGCAAACCCTGCAGGCGTCTGCATCCAGCTATTGGCTGCCAGAATCCAGAAGGCCGAAATCGTCGTACCAATCGCAACGGCAAGCGTGGCGACAAAATGCAACTTTCGACCGACCTTCTGCCAACCGAACAACATGACGCCGAGAAATGTTGCCTCCAGAAAGAACGCTGTCAGCACTTCATAGGCCAGCATGGGCCCCATGACACTGCCGGTGATCTCCGAAAACAGGCTCCAATTCGTTCCGAACTGGTAACTCATCACCACGCCGGACACGACACCCATGGCAAAGGCCAGGGCGAAGATCTTTACCCAGTGCAGGTAAAGCCGCTTGAAGACTTCCTTGCCCGTTTTAAGCCAAAGGCCTTCACAAACAGCAAGGAACGCAGCGAGCCCGATCGTGAAGGCTGGGAAGAGAATGTGAAACGCGACGACAAATGCGAACTGAAGTCGCGATAACAAGAGTGCGTCAAATTCCATGAACCTGCTCCGTCTGGTATATGAGCGTTCTCTAAATTACTTCGTCGGAATCTCCAAGCTGTCGAGCTGACGCGCGCCGGTCTGACGCAGCGACACAATGACGTTCAGGATTTGCGGCGGAGCGTCCTGAAGATCGCGTCGGCACGGGCAGCAATCCCACCATCCGCCTTGATCAGTTGCGCCGTCACATGAACCATATCGCCATCGACCAGCGTCACCTCGGGGTGTGCCTCCAGCCAGGTTCCTTCGCGGACAATGTCCATGAACTCCATGGTGAGCTTCAGCGTGACGGACATTTTCCCTGTTACACTCCACACGGCCCATGCCAGCGCGCTGTCCGAAAATGAACACGTCATCCCGCCATGTAGAAAGCCCATGCCATTGCAGTGACGGTCGAGCACCCACATGCCTGTGCGCAAATCACCCTCCGCAGAAGCGCGGAAGGTGGGACCGTTATGCAGGGTGAATTTCCCGCGGGAGGGCGTAGGCGCAAATCCCGGCGGCGGAGGTCTCAGCGGCTCAGCCGTTTCACTCACTCAGATTTCCGAAGATTTCATGCTGGACCACGTCACCCGGCTCGATACCGAGTTCAGCAGCCCGCCCACCCGCAAGCTCCAATACGCCCTTCACCGGGACTCCCGGATTGATGCGGCGGAGCGAGCCAGGCACGGTGTCGCGCGCGATCGCCAACACTTTCCCATCCGTATCAAGGAACAGCATGTCGAGTGAGATGAGCGTATTCTTCATCCACATGTTTGCTTCGCGGGGCTGACCAAAATCGAACAGCATGCCTGCGTCCGCCGCAAGTTCGGTGCGGTCCATCAGGCCTGTCGTGATCTCTTCAGGATCGTTGGCCAATTCGACCGTGAAGGTGTGAACCTCGTCACCCGACTGGATGGAAAGCGGGCCGGTCTCCAGCTGGGCGAACGCCGCCGGCAGGAAGAGAATGAGCGATGCGATCGCAGAAGCAAAGAAACGTAGCATGCGCTGTGTTTAGACGGCTGCCAGCGACGCGGCAAGCGCTGTTGGCTGCTGCTTACGCGCGTTTAATATGGCTGACATGCTCGCCCTTGGAACCGGTGTCGATGCAGACTTCCAGTATTGTTCCAGGCTCGACGTCCTCGTATCCCGCTTTCCGCAGGACCACGGCGTGCACAAAGATATCGGTATCGTCGCCGTCGCGCTGGACAAAACCGTATCCGCGCGTGCGATTGAACCATTTCAACGTGACTGACTCATACGCACGCTCCAGTCCCTGCTCCTTGGCAACTGACGCGCGCGGACGTTCCATTTCGATAATGTTTGCGGTTTGCCAGCCACGCTCACCCTTCACAGCATCGCAAACGATGCGCGCGCCTTCATCGGCAAAGCTCTCGCCATACCCCCGCAAGCACGTGACATGCAGCATGACATCACCCGTCAGGCCAGCATCGGACGTCGACTCCGCCACGATGAATCCATAGCCCTTGGCGCTATCAAACCATTTGACACGACCGATGACTCGCACGACCTGTTCCATCGGCGAATCTTCTGATTCTTGTTTGGCGGCAAAATTCGTCATCAACCCATATTCCCCACTCACGCAACCTAAAATGTGTTAACACACTTGTCACGCGATCTTCACACCTGCGCACGGCATTAAGCAGCCCTGCAAAAGGCATAGCCCGTCAATGTGGAGAGAAGGTGGCAGTCCCTAGGGGA
>NZ_NHCK01000059.1:0-62783 GCF_002172815.1 Hyphomonas sp. TMED31
GTTTTGCTGAGCGTTATGTCTCGACGGCGCTTTTTGAGGGCCTCTAACGACACATGATCTCCGGTCTCGATCATTTCGTTCTCGTCTGCCCCGATATCGCGATGGGCACTGCCATTTATGAGCGCCTGCTTGGGCGGTCAGCAGACTGGCGGGCGTCATCCGGCGGAGCTGCGACGGCGCTCTTCAGACTGGGCAATACAAGCCTCGAACTGATGGCGCCGAATGGGGAAGGGACTGTCGCTGACCGTTTGCGTGAAATCATCTCGGAAGAGGGGCCCGGGCTGAAAAGCCTGGCCTTCGGCACTGACGATATCGCTCTGGCACATCACAAGCTGACGCGCCGCGGCCTAATGCCGGATGAAGTTGCTGGAGGTGCCAGTACGAACGAAATCGACGGAAAAACGCGAAAATGGTCACGTTTTCGGTGTTCGGACTCCCAAACGGCTGGTGTGAAGACGTTTGTTGTCAGCCCGGAGTCATCATTGCCCTTGGCAGATGCGCTGGCGAGCAGTGCCAAATCTCTCGATCATATTGTCATCGCCACGCCGAATCCGGACAGGGCACTCGGCCTGTACGGCGCGCGCTTGGGACTGGACCTGGCGCTCGATCGGACCCGGGAGGAATGGAAGACGCGGTTCCTGTTTTTCCGCACCGGCGGTCTGACGTTTGAGGTGATCCATCGTCTGGGAGAGACGCATGACCCGTCTGCGCCTGACAGTATCTGGGGCCTGACCTGGGAAGTGGACGATCTTTCCGCGGCTCATGCGCGATTGACCGAAGCCGGGTTCAATGTCTCTGAACAGCGAACTGGCCGGAAGCCTGGCTCGACTGTCTTTACTGTCCGCGACGGCACGCTCGGCGTGCCCACTCTGTTCATCGCTCATTCTTCACGCTAGGAAGCCGCTCATGAAAGCATTTACCCAACTTACCGGAACGGCTGCGCCTTTGCTCGAAAAGGGCAAGCCGATGTCCAATGTCGACACTGACATGATTATTCCAAAGCAATTTCTGAAGACGACGGAACGCACGGGCTTGTCGAAAGGCCTGTTTTACGAGTTGAAAACGCTGTCCGATGGATCGCCAAAAGCTGATTTCGTTTTGAACCGTCCTGAATATGCGAAAGCGAGCATCCTGATCGCGGGTGAAAATTTCGGTTGCGGATCCTCTCGTGAGCACGCGCCCTGGGCTTTGCTGGACCAGGGGATTACTTGCGTTATCGCGCCGAGCTTTGCCGATATCTTCCACAACAATTGCTACAAGAACGGAATCTTGCCTGTCCGGTTGCCAGTTGATGTCTGCCAGAAACTGGCGGATCAGGCAGGTGGTGCGAACCACGTCTTTACGGTGGACCTGGAAGCCCAGATCGTCACCGCGCCGGACGGCGAAACTTTCGCATTCGAGGTGGACGAAGGGCGCAAGGCGAATTTGATGGCTGGCCTCGATGAGATCGGTAGCTCCATGATGGCGGCTTCTGAGATCGATACGTTCGAAGCGAAACGGCGCGTGTCTATGCCTTGGTTGGAAAAAGCGAACTAATCCGTTCTGGAGGTGACTGAGATGATGAAACTCGCTTTGGCTATTGTGGGTTGTTTTGCTGTACTCTCGGTTTCTGCGTGTCATACCGACCCTTTCGGCGTGAAGCCGGAAGTGAATGTGAAGCTTCCTGAAAAGGTTCAGGACAAAAACGATGAGGCGTCCGACAAGGGCGACTGATCCAGATTTGATCGATGTCACACCGCGCCATGCAGCTGACGCAGACGCTGCCTCTTCCCTAACTAATTTCGTAATTGGAGCCTCACAGTGAAACAGACCCTTCTTCTTTTGCCCGGTGATGGAATTGGCCCGGAAGTGGTTGCCGAAGTACGCCGTCTGGCAGGTGTGGTGGCCCCGGACCTGGAGCTTCAGGAAGGTCTGGTTGGCGGCGCATCCTATGACGCGCACGGCACACCCTTGACGGACGATACACTTAACCTGGCACGAAGGTCGGATGCGGTGCTCCTGGGGGCGGTTGGCGGACCGAAATGGAATGGCGTTTCTCGCGACAAGCGCCCGGAGGCCGGGTTGCTGGCCTTGCGCAAAGGGCTGGATGTTTTCGCAAATCTTCGCCCTGCTTTCTGTTTCCCGGCCCTCGTGAGCGCGTCGAGCCTGAAACCGGAAATCGTTCAAGGCCTCGATATCATGATCGTCCGGGAGCTGACGGGCGGCGTTTATTTCGGAACCCCGCGGGGCATCGATGAAAAGGGCGGCCTGCGCCGCGGGTACGACACATCTATCTATACCCATCCGGAAGTCGAGCGCGTGACGCGTGTGGCGTTTGAGGTTGCACGCGGTCGCGATGGCCGTGTCTGCTCAGTAGAGAAATCAAACGTCATGGAAACAGGTCTTTTTTGGCGCCAGGAAGTAACCTTGACGCACGCCGAGCACGGCGCGGGTGTTGAGCTAAGTCATATGTACGCTGACGCCTGCGCGATGGAACTGGTCCGGGCCCCAAAACAGTTCGATGTAATTCTTGCGGGCAACCTGTTCGGAGATATCCTGTCGGATGAAGCCGCCATGTTGACCGGTTCAATCGGCATGCTGCCATCCGCGTCTCTGGGCGATGAAGGCACGCCGGGGCTTTTTGAGCCTGTACATGGGTCCGCCCCGGACATAGCAGGGCAGGGGATTGCCAATCCGTGTGCGGCTATCCTGTCTCTGGAAATGGCCCTTCGCTGGTCTCTGGGCCGCGAGAAGGCTGCGGATGCCCTGTTCGCAGCGGTCGGTTCAGCGCTTGAGAAAGGCGCGCGAACGCGTGACCTCGGTGGTGAGCTGACTACGCGCCAGATGGCGGATGCGATTATCGCCGCTCTCTAGTTCCGAGGACGCATGAATCTCGTGCCGGGCGCAGGCGGGGGATTGGGTGGTCCGGCAAAACACTGGGCCTGTTCCATCCAGGCCGCAGCGTTTGTGCCAGTGACGGATAAACTGGTATCCGCAATGTTCCGGACCTGCGTAACGACCTGACAGAATTCTTCGGCGAGTCCGATGATGCGCTCATCGGCTTGCTCATCGCCAAATGTCCATTCCTCTCCGGAAGGCGCGGTCAAGAGCAGATAGGGCATTGGCTCAGGAACCTGCTGCTTCCGGTTCGCAAATGTCCAGCCATACGTATTTACACCCAGCACGACGATGTTCCGGATACGGTCGGCATTCTGGCGGGTTACTCCGAGCAGGTCGTANACTTCCTGTCCATGTGCCCATGTTTCCATCAAGCGGGCGGTAATTGACGAGCGCGCGCTCATGCTTGGGCCGACCCATTTGAGGCGCAGCCCCGGATCTGTCGACGCGAAAACGTCTGCTGTCTTGTGCGCCAGTTGGAGCCATTCACTCCGAAGGGCGCGGCCGGAAAGTCCATTGAAATGGGCCTCCTCATGGGCAGGGAGGGCCCCATCGCGAAGCGCGTTTGTCAGGTCANCGACAAGCGCTTCAAAAGCGGTTTCATCTGTAACTGAAAGCAGGGCGCCCTTGTTCCAGAAGTGNAAGTGACGCAATACCATATCNATGGTCCANGCNTTGAACGCCGTTTCCTGAAGATAGTCGGAGTCATCAAGTGGCGCGATCAGGTCCGACAGCGNCTTCGTTTCATCGAGAAAATCCGTAGCCTGTTGCATGACTGCTTAGCTGTAATCAGCGATACGACACAGCAGATCGCCCCGAAATTCAAAGAAACTNGCGCCTCGNACTTTTACGGTCTCGCCGGTCTTGACCCCATTGGGCAAATCGACCGCGGCCTTGCCTTCAAACTCGATTTCCGCCGCGGCTTTTCCGCCGCCGCTTACGAGATTGACGAGTCTTTGNCGGCGGTAGGAAAATGCGTTGCCGGACAGTTCTGCAACCTGTCGCATCATGTCCTTCCCATCAAGACGCATGGATTGACCCGTATTCGAGATATTCTCGAAAACGACATCCTGCGTCACGCAATCGAGCATGCCGTCAATATCGCGTGCATTGTAACAGGCGAGATAGCGGTTGATCACGTCATTCAGCATGGCTTCAGCTCCAATGGTCGCGCCTTGTCAGGTCTGCCTTAGCAGCAAGTCATTAGCAACAGGCTTTAACAAACGTCCAAGATGCGCCATAAGCCCGGTTCATTTTGTAGGAGCAGTAATATCATGGCCACCCGGATCGCAGTCGTCGGCGCAACAGGTAATGTCGGACGCGAACTGTTGAACATTCTGGAGGAACGCATGTTCCCCGCCGATGAAGTGTTCGCGGTTGCCTCCCGCCGGTCTCTTGGCAAGGAAGTTTCCTATGGGGACCGCACCCTGAAGTGTCAC
Source organism: Hyphomonas sp. TMED31 (assembly GCF_002172815.1). Lineage (NCBI taxonomy): Bacteria > Pseudomonadati > Pseudomonadota > Alphaproteobacteria > Hyphomonadales > Hyphomonadaceae > Hyphomonas > Hyphomonas sp. TMED31. The sequence goes on from NZ_NHCK01000059.1 coordinate 4,317, forward strand.
GATATTGAGCAATTCGACTTTTCGCAGGTCGATCTCGTCCTCATGTCTGCCGGCGGGTCGACCGCCAAGGAGTGGGCGCCGAAAATTGCGAAGGCCGGTGCGATTACCATCGACAATTCGTCCGCATGGCGGATGGACCCGGATGTGCCGCTGGTTGTTCCCGAGTGCAATGGCGAAGCGGTGCTGGACTACAAGAAGAANATGATCATCGCGAACCCGAACTGTTCCACGGCGCAGCTGGTTGTGGCGCTGAAGCCGCTACANGATGCCGTGGGCATCACGCGCGTCGTCTGTTCGACTTATCAATCCGTNTCTGGCGCAGGCAAGGATGCGATGGACGAGCTCTGGAATCAGACACGCGGTGTGTTCGTGAATGACGAGCCGACCCCGGAAGTCTTCCANAAGGAAATCGCCTTCAACGTGATCCCTCAGATCGATGTCTTCATGGACGATGGNTTCACCAAGGAAGAGTGGAAAATGCGCGTCGAGACGAAGAAAATTCTCGACCCAGCCATTGAACTGACCGCTACCTGTGTGCGTGTGCCGGTTTTTGTTGGCCATTCGGAAGCCGTGAATGTTGAGCTTGCCGGGCCGATGAGTGCAAAACAGGCCAAGGAAATCCTGCGCGAAAGCCCAGGCATCATGCTGGTCGACGATCCGAAGGAAGAACTCTACATCACGCCGAAAGAGTGCGTGGGCGAATGGGCGACTTACATCTCCCGTGTTCGTGTCGACCCGACCGTTGAAAATGGCCTCGCTTTCTGGTGTGTCTCTGACAATCTGCGCAAAGGNGCCGCATTGAATGCGGTTCAAATTGCCGAGGAACTCCTGAACCGCGGCATNCTGAAACCGGAAAAACAGCCTGTCGTCACGAACTGACACGCTTCGAAGCAATAATTGGGTGGCTTTTTCTCATGGCTCAGTGCTAGGCGCTGAGCCATGAACGCTGAAACACGCCTTGGATTTGTTGCCGGCCTGGGGGCCTATTTCATCTGGGGGAGCTTGCCGCTCTACATCCGGCTGATGCAGCACATCGGTGCNGCAGACCTGCTTGCACATCGCGTGGTCTGGTCCGTCCCCACCGCTCTGATTTTCATAGCCATTGCCGCGAACTGGCGCGACGTCNGCGCCGCCGTGAAATGGGACAAGCTGAAATGGCTTCTCATCTCCGGTCTGCTGATCGGGGCGAATTGGGGATGCTATATCTGGGCCGTGAATGCTGGCAGGACGATGGAGGCGTCGCTCGGCTACTACATCAATCCGCTGGTGAATGTCGTATTCGGCATGATTTTCTTCTNCGAGCGCTTGCGGACCGCGCAATGGATTGCGGTNGNCATTGCAACAGTCGGCGTTGGTATACTGACNGTCGCATTCGGACGCGTGCCCTGGGTTGCTTTGTTCCTGTGCATGACATTTGCCTGTTACTCCCTCATCCGAAAACNAGTCGCAATCGACAGCCGTGCGGGCTTCCTGATGGAAGTCTTATTGCTGGTGCCTTTTGCCGTCAGCTGGCTGGCCTGGGTTGCGGGGCAGCCTGACGCGCGNGTGTTCGGAGATGGGGGGTGGGATGTTGCGTTGCTGGTGGCGGCCGGACCGATAACATCGGTACCGNTGATCTTGTTTGCGCTGTCTGCACGGCGATTGAAACTCTCGACCATCGGTATGATGCAATATGTCGGGCCCACACTTCAGTTCCTGATCGCCGTGCTTTTGTTCAGGGAACCGTTCGGTTGGACTCACGCTGCCGCATTTGGCTTTATCTGGACCGCACTCGTCGTGTTCACCACTGACAGTGTGATGGGAGAAGCAAAGGCGCGGCGGCTGGCTCGGGCGGCGCGTGTCAGCTAAAAAAAGGGCCTCGGCGCAATATTTGCCGAGGCCAAAGGGGATTTAGCATGATTGGAGTTGCCTCCGATCACATTCTCGCAATCTTCGTGCCAACTAGTTGCNCGTGTTCCCTGTAGAGACGGCAATCCACGCGGCTATGGCCAGCATCATGATGGCGAACACGCCACGGGTGACCGGTGCGGTTCGATAGGTTTCAAGTGTAGTGCCCAAGCGTGCGCCCAGCAGAACAATCAGGGTGTGTATGAAGGTGGCAATCGCGACATGAATCACCCCCAATGCGGTNATCTGAAGCCAGACCGGCNCGNNTTGGGCATTGGCGAATTGTCCGACGACAACGACGTAGAACACCAAAGCCTTGGGGTTCAGCAGGTTTGCCACCAACCCGCGCCAGAAACCATCCGCATTATTTCGATTGAGGGGCGACGTNTCGCCTGTGTCCTGCCACGCTTCGTAGGCGAGGAAAACCATGAAGGCGACCCCGGACCAACGGAGCATTTCGTACAGCACAGGCATCTGCCCGAGCAGGGCAGAAAGGCCCGTGGCTGCGGCCATTAACTGGGCCGTCAGTCCAAGGGCGATCCCACAGACCGCCAACATGCCGGCACGTCGCCCTCGTTGTGCGGATAATGCCGCTAACCATCCCATGTTCGGACCGGGCGTGAGTTCAATGGCCGCCATGGCGACCAGGAAAGCTGCCCAGTCTACATGGCTCAACATCGATCAGAGACACTCATAGGCGGCTTCGACAAGGCGCACGGCGCGCGGGTCACCGACAAGGATGTTGGACTGACGGTTCATCACATAGGCGCAGGTTAATCCGTTGCGCTGGTCCGCGATGGCCATTGAGCCCCCCCAGCCGCAATGACCGAGCGTGGTGGGTTCTGGCCCAAACAGGCCATGCGTGTTGTGCATGATGCCCGCGCCGAAGCTCGTGATCATGGGGAGGACGAGATCTGGCTCATGAGTCCGCGCCGAGGAGAGGGCATCGAATGTCGTCGCATTCATCAATGCGCCGCCGCCCTTTGTGTAGGTTTCGTACAAATGGGCAACAGAGAGGGCNGTGCCGTGGCCGTTGGCNGACGGAATTTCGATCTCCCGCCAGATTGCGCCGCCGCGATTGGGCGCAGACCATTTACTGANAAAGGCGGCCCGCCGGGCCGGGGTGATTTCGCCAAGGTCGGCGAGGGCGCGCGGGCGCTGAATATCGGCGCAGCGATCGTGTTCGCTGGCGGGCGTTCCAATCATGAAATCAATATTCGGGAACAGGCTGCGCAAGGTGGTGCCCAGCGTCTCTCCGCTTATGCGGCGGGCGATCTCTCCAACCAGATAGCCCCAGCTCAACGGATGGTAGCCATGCGCGCTTCCGGGAGGCCACATCGGAGTGAGTTCAGCGAGGGCGGCCGCGCAGGAGGGAGGATCCAGCCAGAGTTCTGGATCGATCTCATCGGGGAAGCCCGGCAAGCCTGCCTGATGGCTGGCAACCTGTCCGATGGTGACATNGCCTTTTCCATTGGCTGAAAATTCTGGCCAGACATCTGCGACAGCCGTTTCGAAGCCGGCTGGCAAGCGCTCGACCAGATGGGCCAGAACAAGCGCAGCAATACCCTTTGTTGTGGAGTACACCGGCACGAGCGTCTCGTTCGTCCAGGGTGCTTCCTTCTTGCGGTCAGCCCAGCCGCCGATGAGATTTACGACAACGTCTCCATCCTTGATCACCGCGAAGCCGGCGCCGAGTTCTTCGCCATCCGNAAAGTTCTTNTCGAACGCATCTCGGACGGCTTCAAAACNNGGTTCGACGATGCCAGCAATCGGGGATGCAGTCATGAAGGGCGACCTTTGGAGCTATTGATCTTTGGACAGTGACGGTTCACCTGTTTTCGCCGAACAAGTCAAACAATCGAGGAAATGCCCATCCATGCCTGAAGCGCTTCACCGTCCCCGCCGTTCCTGCCTTTACATGCCCGGTGCGAATGAGCGTGCCTTGGAAAAAGCCAAATCTCTCGCCGCCGATACGGTTATCATGGACCTCGAGGATGCTGTTGCTCCCGACGCGAAAGAGGCGGCGAGGGAAACGATCCGCGCTGCCATACAGGGGGGCGGCTACGGACATCGTGAAATCGTCGTCCGCATGAACGGTCTGGACACCGAATGGGGGCAGGCAGACCTTAAAATGGCGGTGGATTCGGGCGCACATGCCTTGCTGGCACCGAAAGTCATAGATGGCAGCGATATCGACCGTCTTGATGATNCGATGAGCCGGGCCGGGGCTCCTGCCGATATGGGGCTTTGGGTTATGATTGAGATGCCGAAGGCCATCCTGAACATCAAGGACATCGCAGAAGCCGTGGGCCGCACNCGCCTGACGACTTTTGTCATGGGCACCAATGATCTTGCAAAAGAGTACCGCGCGCGGATGACGCCGGACCGCCTAGCGTTTCAAACGGCCCTTCAACTGTCCGTGGCCGCCGCGCGTGCCTACAGCATCATCGCGATTGATGGGGTCTACAATGANATCAAGAATGAGCAGGGCCTGATCGATGAGTGCGANCAAGGTCGCGATCTGGGCTTCGACGGCAAAACGCTGATCCACCCTTCGCAGCTCGATACAGCAAACCGTGTGTTNGCCCCGAGCCCTCATGATGTGGAGCATGCCCAAGCCGTAATCGAAGCTTTTGCCGATCCCGAGAACGCAGGCAAAGGCGTTTTGAAGGTGAATGGCAAAATGACNGAACTGCTGCATCTTGAGGAAGCCCGCCGNGCTGTGGAGATGGACAAGGCTATTCGCGCTTTCGAGGCGTGATGCGCCACGATATCGGGTAGTTTCAGGGTAAACACTTACGCATTCAGGCATCGACATGACCTACACATATCTTCACCATTCCGGCTGCAGCACATCCCGAAAGGGGCTCGCCCTTCTGCAGGAGAACGGCATTGATCCANAGATCCGAAAATACATGAACGCATCAGAGCAGCTTGGCGAAAGCGAGTTGCGAGATATCGCCAAGAAACTCGGGGCTGACTCGCCCCGCGCTTTTTTGCGCGACAAGAACGCGACGGATGTTGGCATTGATGCGACATCAACGGACGACGAAATTTACGCGGCAATGGCTGCGAACCCGAAGATCATCCAGAGACCGATCCTGATAAAGGGCAAGAAAGCTGCGCTTGGTCGCCCGATCGAGACCATGCTCGAACTGAAATAGCCGGGAAGGTCTGTGAAATTTCACAGATCTTCCACGCGAAGCCTCAACCACTGTCTGGCACAGCAGGATCATGATCGTGTTCATGATTCTTGCTGGCCTTCTGGTTGCCTTCTCCGCTTTTTGCACGCTGGGCGTGCCATACATGCTCGCCGGACCGCGCATGCTGGACGAATTTTCTGAGAATCGAGAGCAGCAGATGATGTGCGGCCTGCTTGCGACCGCTACCATAGGTATCCTCCTGCTGCCCTTCGTCTCACCGGCCTTGATTTCCANTGCCAGTGACGGTCAGGTGATCGCCGATCTGTATCTGGGGCATGTCGCGGCCTGACGCCGGGAAATATTGCCCCCAACTGACCTGAGGGGCGTATGACCAGCACATCGAAATCCAATCCCGGCCATTTCTTCGAAGATTTTTCTGTTGGCATGCCACTTGTGCACGCAACGCCACAGACGCTGACAGAAGGTGACATCGCGCTCTATCGCGCGCTCACCGGCGGACGTTTCGTGCAGTATTCCTCTTCCGAGTTCGCGAAGGCGGCCGGATATCCAGGCCTCTCGATAGACCCGCTGCACGCGTTCCATGTTGTTTTCGGCAAGTCTGTTCCAGACGTGTCTCTGAATGCTGTCGCGAATCTCGGATACGCTGATGGTCGCTTCTCGCAGCCGGTTATGCCGGGCGATACCTTGAATACGGTGTCTGAAGTCATTGGCCTAAAGGAGAATTCCAACGGCAAGACCGGTGTCGTCTGGGTTCGCACTCGCGGCACAAACCAGCGCGGTGAAGAGGTCATGTCCTTTGTGCGCTGGGTGATGGTCAACAAGCGTGATGCGAGTTCTCCAGCGCCTGAAGCCGTGATCCCGGACCTGCCCANAAGCGTGCCGGGCGTTGAACTATCTGGCTTCGNGGCAATGGACAGTTGGGACACATCCCTCTCCGGAAGCGAGCANNTGTTTGAAGACTATNNGGTCGGCGAGAAGATCAATCATGTCGACGGCATGACTGTTGAAGAGGCGGAGCATCAGATCGCGACGCGCCTNTATCAGAACACAGCAAAAGTTCATTTTGACGCCCATGGTCAGAAGTCGAGCCGGTTCGGCAAGCGTCTGATCTATGGCGGTGTTGTCATTTCAATCGCGCGGTCNCTGGCATTCAATGGCTTGGCCAATGCCGGACACATGCTCGCGATCAACGCCGGCACCCATGCGAGCCCACTGTTCGCAGGAGACACGATCTATGCCTGGAGCGAAGTGCTCGANAAGNCTGAGCTATCTGACAATGTCGGCGCACTGCGTCTTCGACTCGTCGCGGTGAAAGATCAGGATCCGGGCGCGTTCGCCTACAAGACAGAAGATGGCAAATACGCCGATGGCGTGTTGCTGGACTTTGACTACTGGGCCGCCATTCCGCGCGAGCGCTAGGTCAGGCTTCGCCTTCCGGTTTTCGTTCACCCCAGAGAAGAAGTGCATCGAGCGCCGGGCAGAGCTTTTCGCCCCAGTCTGTGAGGCAGTATTCCACTCTAGGCGGCACTTCGGGATGAACGATGCGCCTCACAAGGCCGTCGGCCTCCAGTTTGCGTAGCTGTTGGATCAGCATCTTCTGGGACACGGCCGGAATTGCCCGTTCGAGATCNGAGAAACGCATCAATCGCTCGCCGAAAAGATGGAAGAGAATAAGAATCTTCCATCGGCCTTCCAGCATGCGCAGAGCGGCCTCTACACCTTCTGCGGCAGACAGCGGCGTATACTCCGGGCGCACACTTTCGGGTAAGTACCCGACTTTTTTGTCCGTACTTGTCATTTATTCTGGCTAGATCGATATCGGCTTTTCCGCAAGACAGTCCATTCCGGACTGCCGGACAGGAGGTGCATATGTCCATTGAACTTCCCTCTACGATTCATCGGTATTTCGAGACAGAGACGACGAATGATACCGACAGCCTGTCAGACTTGTTTTCGGTTGAGGCCGTCGTAATCGACGAGCAGAAGACCTATCAGGGCCGGGACGCGATAAAGGCCTGGAAGCTGGAAGCCAAGGCGACCACGTCCTATCAGGTCACCCCGTTGGAAGCGGNGAAGGCTGGCGAACAATATGTGGTGACCGGACGTGTCGAAGGCAATTTTCCCGGCAGTCCCGTACGGCTGCGNTACTTTTTCACGCTCCGGGATGATCAAATCGCAGCTCTGGAGATCAAGCCATGAGCTGGAGCCTGGATTTCCACCAGCNTCGCGTTCTGGTCACGGGCGGGACGAGGGGTGTTGGCCACGCAGTNGTTGNNTGCTTTGCGGCGTTGGACGCCAACGTCCTGACAACCGCGCGCCGGCAACCGCAGGCCCTGCCTCCGGGTGTGCAGTTCGTGGCAAGCGATCTGAACACCGCTGAAGGGTGCGCGGATCTCGCCCACAAAGCCCTGGAGCTGTTGGGTGGCCTGGACATACTTGTGCATGTGGCGGGCGGTTCCGATGCGCCATCTGGCGGGTTCTCGGTGTTGGATGATGNGCAATGGCAGACGGAACTGGACCGGAACCTGATGCCGGCGGTGCGACTGGACCGGGCNCTCCTNCCGACAATGATCGAGCAGGGGAGCGGTACGATTGTCCACATCAGTTCCATCCAGCGCCTGATGCCCTTGCCCGAAGCGACAACCGCCTATGCTGCCGCGAAGGCGGCNTTGTCTGCNTACAGCAAANGCCTGTCGAAGGAAGTNGGGCCAAAGGGTATTCGGGTTCTGAGGGTGGCCCCCGGATGGATCAAGACGCAAGCCTCCATTGATTTGGTCAACCGCATCGCGCGCGAAGATGGCAGCAATTATGCGGACGCCGAAAACAAGCTGATGCAGTCTCTTGGGGGNATACCCATCGGGCGTCCGTCGACCCCGGAGGAAGTTGCGGACCTGATCGTGTTCCTGTCTTCTTCGCGAGCCGGCACCATCACGGGTTCGGAATTCATCATCGATGGCGGAACCGTTCCAACCGTCTGAAGCAAGCGCTTCCGTTTCGCCAACGCTTCCCTATATGAGGTCGCATGAGTGGATACGGGCCTTTTGATGATTTTACCCTATTCGCCATCGCGCTTGCGGTGGTGCTTTCGGCAATTGTCAGCCTGATCGGCACGTCTGCCCGAAAGCGCAACGTCGCACTGGGTGAGGCGACGGTTGCAGACCTTGCGGAAATGACCGGGATACGTGATCCAAAGAGACTGCAGGAGGCGTTTGGTCCACCGGATATGGGCCGTGTCTGGCGTAGTGTGACCCTGTTTGATGTGCGGCGCGCGCGACAGCCGCAGGGCTGGCTGATGTCGAGCGATCTAGTTGACTATGCGTGCCTGTCTGTGGTCGCGCTTGCGATATTTGTGTCCCATCCGCTTGTGGGCGGCGCGCTGATCACCGCGCTCGTGATCCAGGTNTNGGGCTGGATTGTCTCCTTCGGTCTTCCCAAGTGATGATTATCACGCGCGAAGTTCCACTTTTCTGGTCGACATAAACACTTTAAGGGCTGACGGATGAAAGTCTGGAAGATGAATGGTGCGGGCAACGCGTTTGCCATTTTCGATGCGCGGTCGACTTCGTTCGTGCCGAGCACAGATCAGGTGCGCCAGATTGCCAAAGATATGAAGGCTGACCAGATCGTTGCACTGGAGCGGGACGTTGCGCGCGACGTGTTCATGCGTATCTGGAATGCAGATGGCACTGAAGTGTCTGCCTGTGGCAACGCCACGCGCTGTGTCGGAAAATTGCTTCTGGCCGAGACTGGCAAGGACCGGGTGACGATCCAGACCGAGGCGGACGTGCTAAAGGCGTTCTCTGCGGATAACGGCCTGATCACGGTCGATATGGGCTCGCCCCTGATGGGGTGGGAAGACATTCCGCTTTCTGAAAAAATGGATGTGCGCGGCGTAGATGTGAAGATCGGTCCGATCGACAATCCCTGGCTGGCCCGGCCTGCNGTTGTCTCGATGGGGAATCCCCATGCGGTCTTTTTCGTCAAGAATGTTGACGATTATGATATCCGGGCGCTCGGCCCTCTTGTTGAGTGGCATCCGACCTTTCCTGAGGGTGTAAATGTTGGCTTTGCGCAGGTCATTGACCGGCAGACCATCCGCCTGCGCGTCTGGGAACGCGGCGCCGGATTGACCAAAGCGTGCGGTACTGGAGCGTGTGCAGCCTTGGTGTGCGCGGCGCGTGCGAAACTGACAGATCGCACGGCAAAACTGATCCTNGATGGTGGTGAATTGACTATCGAATGGCGGGAAACCGATGACCGTGTTTATATGACNGGACCGGTCGAACTCGAATTCGAAACGGNAATCTGAGACAAAAGACGGGATCCTGCCATGAGACGACTCGTCATCGGCGCGTTATGTATNGTTCTGACCGGCCACGCTTCTGGCCAAGAAGCCATCACGGTAAACAAAGGCTCTTGGGAAACGACATTNTCGATGGTGCCCGAACTCACAATGTTCGGCNTGCGCCAGGACATAGATCCCGAATTTGAATTCACCACGGAGTGCTGGGCGAGTGAAGAAGACACGCGGCTGGATGTCGATACAATCGGGATCGACAATTGCGATGTGCTGGATTCTCGGGGCAGTGACAACCATCTGAGTTTCGATCTTTCCTGTACGATGGATGATATTGAGCTGGTGGGCGATGCACTGATCGTTGTCGCGCCGGATCGCAATTCGCTTCAGGGCTCAATGATCATAGAGGGGGAAGCTGAAAGCGTTTCGATCCGCATGATAGGGTTGTTCAGCGGACACAAGACCGGCGCTTGCACAGGCTGACCCGCACCAAAGACCTTGAACTGTGGGCAATTCGGCGCGATGTCCGCTGACATCAAAGTCATGACNGATGCCAAAGCTCCTTCCAGCCCGCAGCTGATTACGCTCGGATGCCGCCTGAACGCCTACNAATCGGAGGTGATGCGCGGCCATGCGTCGGAAGCTGGCCTGAATGACGCCGTGATCATCAACACATGTGCGGTAACATCTGAAGCGGTTCGAAGCGCGCGCCAAACAATCCGGCGCGCTGCAAAGGACAATCCAGGCGCGCCCATCTTGGTGACCGGATGCGCCGCGCAGATCGACCCGGATATGTTCGCTAAGATGCCGGAAGTCACGCGTGTGATCGGCAATCATGAAAAGATGCAGTCGGAAACCTGGCGGCCAGCCGAATTGCTGGGCGGACACGAAAAGGTCCGCGTGAATGACATCATGTCAGTGCAAGAGACGGCGGCGCACCTGATTGACGGCATGGAGGGCCGCGCGCGGGCCTATGTCCAGGTGCAGAATGGTTGCGACCATCGCTGCACGTTCTGCATCATTCCCTATGGCCGTGGNAATTCGCGTTCGGTGCCGGCAGGGGAGGTGGTCAGCCAAGTCCGCCGCCTTGTCGAGACGGGTCACTATGAAGTCGTACTNACCGGTGTGGACCTGACCAGCTGGGGCGCGGANCTGCCAGGCGCGCCGCAACTCGGCAATCTGGTGCAGCGCATTTTGAAGCTGGTGCCGGAGCTGAAGCAGCTGCGTATATCCTCGATCGACGCCATAGAAATCGATGACGCGCTGATGGAAACAATGGCAGACAAACGCCTTGCGCCCTTTATGCATCTGTCTTTGCAGCATGGCGATGATCTGATCCTGAAAAGGATGAAGCGGCGTCATTCCCGGAGCGATGCAGTTAGACTGACGGAGCAATTGCGCAGTATTCGTCCGGATATGGCATTTGGCGCCGACATCATTGCGGGCTTTCCAACCGAAACCGAAGCGCATTTCGAGAACTCAATAAGGCTCGTGGAAGAATGNGGTTTGTCCTTCGTGCATGCCTTTCCGTATTCGCCACGNCCGGGCACGCCGGCTGCTCGGATGCCTCAACTTCAGAAGTCGGTTATCAAGGCGCGGGCCGCGCGTTTGCGAGANGTGGGGGAGGCCGCACTTGCTCGTCACCTGNGNACCTATNAAGGCCAGANCGTNGACGCGTTGGTNGAGCGGGGANTGTCAGCGCGCCTTCCAGACTTTACGCCCGTGCGGTTTGAGGAAGAACCTGGCGAAGCTGGACGCCCGGTGCGCGCCCGTATAGTGCGGCATGATGGAAAACAGCTGATCGGAGCTCTCACCGCATGATCCTTTGGTTCGGTAAGAAGAAAAAGCAACAGGAACTGAAAGACGCTGGTGCCGCGATGGAGGCGCCAGAGTTGTCTGCCGAGGAACTGGCGGCGCAGGAAGCCGAAATTGCACGAAAGGCTGCCGAACAGGAAGAAATCGAGCGCAAGGTCGCCGAGGCGAACAGGGCGTGGGAGGAAAGGCAGGCTCGGGAGGCTGCGGCTGCGGCAGAAGAGGCTGCGCGCCTGGAGGAGGAGGCACGCAAGGCAGAAGAGGCGCGTGCAGCCGCGCAGGCGCGGGCCGACGAAGCTGAAGCTCAAAGATTGGCGGAAGAGGCTGAACGAGCCCGCAAAGCGAAGGAAGAGCGAGAGGCGGCGCAAGCCAAGGCGGCAGCTGAACTAAAACTGCTGGAAGAACGCCGAGAGGCGGCGCGGCTCCGGGCTGAGCGCGAAGCAGCCGCGCGCGCCGCGATGGAGGCGGAGGCCAATGATCCTGGCTTCATGGCCAAATTGGGCTCAGGGCTCTCCAGGTCATCGTCGCGCCTGACATCTGGACTGTCCGTATTTGGACGCCGAAAGCTTAATGATGAAACGCTGGAGGAGTTGGAAGATCTTTTGATCTCATCCGACCTCGGCGCCAAGGTCGCTATGCGCGTGACCAGTAATCTGTCTAAGGAGAGGTTTGACAAGGAAATCTCCGAGGATGAAATCCGGGGCGCTTTGGCCAGCGAAATTACTGACGTTTTGAAGCCTCGTGAGAAAATCGTCGATTTCTCGGAAGGGCCGAGCCCTCGCATTGTTCTGTTTGTTGGGGTCAACGGGTCTGGCAAAACGACGACCATCGGCAAGATCGCATCAAAACTGACAGAACAGGGTGCCAAGGCGCTTCTTGTGGCGGGTGATACATTCCGTGCTGCGGCCATTGAGCAACTGACCGTATGGGGTGAACGCGCCGGTATACCCGTNATGTCTAAACCGACAGGNGCCGACGCGGCAGGGCTTGTNTACGAGGCAATTGAAAAGGCGAAGGCAGACGATCTCGATCTCGTATTGGTTGATACGGCTGGNCGCCTGCAAAACAAGACAGAACTGATGTCGGAGCTAGAGAAAGTCGTCCGCGTCATCAGAAAGCTTGATCCGACGGCGCCTCATGATGTCATCCTCGTTCTGGATGCCACGGTCGGTCAGAATGCCTTGTCGCAGGTAGAGGCTTTCAAGAACACTGCGGGCGTGACCGGGCTGGTGATGACCAAGCTGGACGGAACCGCCAAGGGCGGTGTGCTCGTNGCTATCGCGGAAGCNTACGATCTGCCGATCCATTTCATNGGGATTGGNGAAAAAGCGGAAGANCTTCGNCCATTCAGTGCAGAGGCTTTNTCTAAAGCNTTGGTTGGCCTGCAGAGCTAGCTATTCCGCTGCCATNGCAGANATGTTCGCTTGTTGTGGACCCCGAACGAGTCTTCCTGGCCGNGCGCCGGTTGGGTCTCCATTCCGGTGAGTGATCTGGCCTTTGAGGATTGTGGCNGTGTAGCCCGTGGCTCTCTGCATCAGTCGACGTCCGCCAGCAGGCAAGTCATAAGTAACTTCCGGCAGATGTAATGTCAGGTTTGCGGTGTCGATGACATTGAGGTCTGCGCGATAGCCCGGTGCAATCAGACCGCGGTCGTTCAGTCCAATCCACTCGGCAGTGGCGCGTGCCTGACGCTGCACGATGTGCTCGATCGGAATGCGAGGGCCGCGCGTCCGGTCGCGAACCCAATGGGTCAACATCGTTGTGGTGAAGGACCCATCGCAGATCATGCCGACATGCGCGCCACCATCTGAAAGGCCGGGGAGCGTTGCCGAGCTCAGCATCATGTCGTGGGAAGGGTCAAGAGACCCACCCGCATAATTGAGGAAGGGAAGGTAGAGCATACCACGGCCTTCGCGTTCCAGCATAAGATCCAGCGCCGCTTTTTCTGGGGAAACGCCTCGGCGCGCGGCGATGGCTTCCAGCGTTCGATCGGCTGTTGGTTCATAGTTCACCGGCGCGTCCAGTTGAAAAATCTTTCCGAAGCTTCGCAGCATTGCTTTCAGAAACGGATTATCCGTGTCCGGCTCATCAGATAGAAGGCGCTTTCGGAAGTCGGGATCGCGCAATAGCGCAATCCGATCTTCGAACGGCAGATTTGATATCTCTCGATAGGTGGGGTGCGCGCTGAAGGGATTGAGCGTCAGTTCAAACCCAAGCAGGACGCCTACCGGACGTGGCGCGACTTGGGCGCGCATGGGTAAGCCATCTTCGACCGCTTGTTCAATAGCGCTGAGTAGGCGACGCCAGCCATTGGGAGCAACATCTGCCTGTGCAAGTGATACGGAAAGCGGTCGGCCGCTGGTCTCCACAATCCGACGCAGCATTGCAGCTTCTTTCTCTGGATCGTCGAAATCAGAGACGAACTGCAACACGCCGCGTCCGGCATCTGCCACGCCTTGCGCGATGCCGGCCAATTCGTCTTCGCTGGCTGTCAGGGTCGGGGTCGGTTGACCGTCACTGGTGCGGTGGTTGAGCGTGCGGGACGTGGAAAAACCAATTGCGCCGGCGCGGATGGCTGCGGTGGTCAATGCGCGCATTTGCTGAATATCCTCCGGCGTCGCAGGCTCGCGATTTGCGCCACGGTCTCCCATAACAAAAACCCGCAGCGCCGCATGGGGCAGTTGCGCGCAGATATCGGCGTCAAAATGAGTGCTTGATAGGCTGTCGAGATAATCCGGAAAGCTTTCCCAGTTCCAGGGGAGTCCCTCGGCGAGTACCGGAAACGGAATATCCTCGACGCCCTCCATCAAGCGGATCAGCCGGTCATGGTCGTCGGGTCGGCATGGCGCAAAGCCTACGCCGCAATTGCCCATCACCACTGTCGTCACGCCGTGCAGGGAGGAGGGGCTGATGGCGCCTGTCCACGTTGCTTGGCCATCATAATGGGTGTGAATGTCGACAAAGCCCGGCGTTACAACTTGTCCGCGCGCGTCTATTTCCTCTACGCCCTTGCCGCCGACAGATCCAACTTCAGTGATGACGCCGTTCGTGATGGCCACATCGCCTTCGAAACTTTCGCCGCCTGTTCCGTCAATGATCGTGCCGCCGCGCAAAACGAGATCGTGCGTCATGCTGGGTTTCCTCCGTCTTTTTCTTCTTTGAGGCGAGTGAGGCCCTCAATTGAGGCAGAGTCAAATCCTTCCCACGCGTCAGCAAACCGTGCATAGGTCGCGCCGTATGTCGGAAAGCCTCCTCCCAGTCATCCTGTGCTTACTGTCAGCAGTCACGGTCGCGGCCACGAACATGTTCGTAAAGCGGGGCGGTGACGTACTGACCGCCCGCATGGCGGTTGCCATCGTGATGGGGCTAAGCGTCCTGCCGTTTGCGCCATTCGTGCCGACGCCACCTCCGGAGACATGGTCTTTGATCCTGATATCGGTCGTGGTTCACTGGTTCTATCAGTTTTGCCTCGTTCGGGCATTGCACCGAGGGGATCTGTCGCTTGTTTTTCCTGTGATGCGGGGCCTCGCGCCTTTGGTAACGGCGTGTGCTGCGATCTTTGTTCTGAATGAATATCTGACCGTGNTTCAGTCAGCNGGTCTGTTGNTGGCCAGTTTGGCGATCATTGTCTTTGCCCTGCCAACAGGGCAGACAGCCACAGCCCGGAAGCTGGACCGNAGCGCACTCGTATGGGCCCTGCTGACGGCNTTGGGCGTAGGCATGTACGCNGTTGCGGATACGCGNGCCGCGCGTGCCATGCCGGATCCAATGACTTTTGTNGTCTGGTTGTTTCTGNTCGACTGGNTCGGAGTGACTGTCGTTGCGGTTATTCAACGACGGGGGCAAATCGGAGAGGCGATGGCCAGGCAATGGAAGGGTGGCATAGCTGGCGGTATGCTGGGTACTATCTCATATGGTCTGGCGATTTATGCATACACACTGACTGATGCCGCTGTCGTAACGGCGTTGCGAGAAACGTCAGTCGTCTTTGCTGCTGCATTGGGCGCCATNTTCTTGAAGGAAGGATTCGGATACAGACGGATCATCGCGGCGGCCATTCTGTCGGGCGGCCTTCTTTTGATGCAAGCTGGTGCCTAATCTATGCGGACAATTTCGCTTCGTTGGTGATTTATTAGCTCACCTATTGTCAGACAGGCGCGGAAATCCAAATTGATCCGGACCCGAGCGTAATACGTAGGAATTGCATGACAGAGCCAAACAAAGCCACGCAATCTGCCGATGTCGGCGATGCCGCCGCCAAAGCGGGAANCATTTGGACAGAGATTGGTCCGACGTTGGCCTTCATCATCATNTACAATGTGATGCTAAGGTTTCCGGAAGGCGATGGTTTGTTTACCAAAGANACTGCGCTGTACTGGGCGACGGGTGTTCTGATCATTGCGACCTTTGTGGTGATCGGCCAGAAGTTGCTCAAGAAGGAACGTATTCCTCCTTTCTTGCTCGTCTCGTCATTCCTGATTGGTTCGTTTGGAACAGCAGGAATATTGCTTCAGTCAAAACTCTTCCTGTTCATCAAGCCGACGATCATCAACCTGCTTTATGCGGGCGTNATCTTTGGTGGTCTGGCCGTTGGCCGGAACATCTGGAAGATGCTCTTTCATTCCGTATTTGATCTGCCTGACCACGCCTGGAAAACGCTGGCGATCCGTTGGGGTCTCTATTTCGTGGCTATGGCAATCTGGAATGAGTTCTTGTGGCGGAACTTCTCCGAGGCGACTTGGGCAAACTGGAAGCTTGGAAACATTGTTATCGGTGTCCTGTTNGCTGTGGCCAATGTCCCGTACACGCTGAAACACATGCGCCAATCTGAAACACCTGATGCCTAACGTGTGAGTGCCTCCGTTCCGGGTGGATTGGAGAACGGCGCGAATACCGTCTTGCTTCGAGTTTCAGCATAGTGCGTCAGGCCCCAAAGTACGGTTGGGAAGGCCAGATTCGACCACGGTATATCTCTCCANTCGAACAGCTCGACCTCCAGACTCTCCGGACCGGGCGATATGTCTGAAACAAGTTCGGCGCGAAACATGATCTGCACCTGAGAGATGCGCGGCACTGAGTAAACCGCNAGNATGCGATCAATGCGAATCTCGGCATTNGCTTCTTCCCGGGCCTCACGCCGAGCGGCTTCCTCCACGGTTTCCCCTTGCTCCATGAAGCCTGCCGGCAGCGTCCAGAATCCCTTACGCGGATCAATCGCACGCCTGCAAAGCAGGATTTTGCTACCTTTTGTAACAACNGAAGCTGCAATTATTTTCGGATTTATGTAGTCTACGAACTGGCAATGTGAGCAAACACGGCGTATTCGGTCGTCTCCATCGGGTATTTTCAGTTTGAATTCTTGCGAAAAGAAACCATTTGATAATTGATCCGTCATCGAAGCTTAAGCCTCTCGAGTATATTAGGGTACATGTTGATCCGCACACAGGTTGGAAANTTAATAGACCAGTAACCGGATTTTCTATCGCGCCCAACGCCTAATTGAATACAGAAAGAAACACTATCATGACCTACGATCTCAAAAANTCGCCTAGCCACCTGCTGCACCGTGCTCAGCAGATTGCTGCAAATGAATCCGCCGCTGCACTAAGCGCCGCTGGCATCACGCTTCGTCAGTTCTCCGTTCTTGCTGCNCTGTCCGGCAATGACGGCGTCAGCCAGTCCGATCTTGTCAACGCGACCGGTATCGACCGTTCGACACTNGCCGACATGGTTGCTCGTATGGAGCGCTCTGGCCTCATCAAGCGTGTCGCTTCAAAAACTGACAAGCGCGCGAAAGTCGTCTCTCTGATGGCGAAAGGCAAAAAAGCTTACGAGAAAGCTCTGCCAGCTGTAGAGAAAGCAGACGAAGCCATCTTTGAAGCTCTTCCGAAAACNAANCAGTCCGCACTCGTTGCTGGTCTGACCGATATGGTTGCAGAAGCAGACAAGGCAGAANCGCCGGCTCCGAAGCCAGCTGCGCCAGCACCTGCTGCTAAAGCAGCACCAAAGCCAGCTGCCAAGAAANCCCCGGCCCGCAAGCCAGCAGCGAAGAAGGCTCCGGCCAAGAAAGCTCCGGCAGCGAAGAAAGCTCCTGCGGCCAAACCAGCAGCGAAAAAGGCTCCAGCCAAAAAAGCTGCACCAAAAGCCAAGGCTAAGGCTGCAACGAAGGCGAAGCCAGCTACTGCGACCAAGCCNGCNAAAAAGGCTCCAGTTCGCAAAGCGAAGAAAAAGTAAGCTTCCGGTAACGGAGTTTACGTGGGCGGGGCGCTTTTCAGTGCCTCGCCTATTTTTTTGACCGAAGTTTGGTCCAGTTGCCCCTGGACATGATCCAGAATCTTGCCTTCTGGAGAAATCACAAAAGTTTCCGGAACTCCAGTAAGTCCGAACTCAAGTCCGCCCTGCCCATCTGGGTCCAGCGCAATTTGCGTNTACGGGTTGCCAAGCCGGGCAAGGAATTCCTGCCCGTTCTCCAGCGTGTCCTTGTACAAGATTCCGTAGACCTGATCTGGATAGGCTTCCGACAATTCTGCAATATACTTGTGCTCTGCCTCACACGGCGCGCACCAGCTCGCAAACAGGTTGACGGCAATATTGCCGCCCGTCGGAGAGGGGGGGAATGTTAGCGGGTCGCCGTCTGGGGTCTGAAANGCGATACNAGGCGCGTCGCGAAGACGTCGCTCGAAGTCACCTTTTTCCGGATTGATCAATTGCCCCGCAGCCACAACGCCAAAAATGGCTAATGCGCCAACCGGAACAATCGCCAGCCAGCGCTTCATCGGCGTTTTTGATCCTGGATCCGGGCTTCGATCCGAATAAGCTCGGCTTTTGCATTGCGTGATTTAAACCACGCCGTTGCGATTGCACCGCCAATTAGAACAAGACCGACTGCGTAGCTCGCCCAGATAAAAGTTGAATTGGATTCAAATACGGGAAGCATGGCTCAGTCTCCTGTCATCAGGCGGGCCCGCAATTGGGCGGCGCGTCTTGTCCATATTTCAGCACGCATGAACGTCATGACAAGGGCGGCAAACAGTAGCGTGTGACCAAATGAACTGATCAATAGCGGCCAGAGATAAACTGCCGCCATCTTGGGGCCCTCTGCTGTGATCACGCTTGCGTCCTGATGCAGGGACGTGAACAGGTCGACCGAGAACTTGATCAGCGGGACATTCAGCGCGCCAACCATGGCGAGGATCGCGCCAGCCCGTGCAGCCTTTTGCCGTGTGTCCATAGCCGCGCGAAGGGCCATGTAACCTAGGAACAGGAAGAACATGAACAGGACGGACATCATCCGTGCATCATCCCATTGCCACCAGGTGCCCCAGGTCGGCTTGCCCCAGATCGCCCCCGTCGCCAGGCAGAGCGCTGTCCAGGTTGCGCCCAGTGGAGCGATCGCTTTGGCGGCTATGTCTGCGACTTCATGGCGCCAGATAAACCAGACGAAACTCATCACGGCCATGCCGAGATAGCTGGCCATCGCAAGCCAGGCTGCTGGCACATGGATAAACATCACCCGCATGATGTCCCCGCCCTGATAATCGTCTTTCGGAACGATCCAGAGACCCTGCCAAAGCCCCCATAGAATGCCGACAGCCGCAAGCACGTAGAACGCGGGAGCGAGCCAGCCCGACAGCTTCAGGAATCGGTGTGGGTTTGCAAACCAAGAAAACATCGTGTTCGAAATACCCTTCTGTCAGTCTGCCGCCAAGCGTAGGGCTGCACCCATTGCGAACGGAGCTGCAGCCAAAGCAAAAAGCGTTGTTGCTGCGAGAAACAATGGAGCTGAAGCGCTGCTGGGACCATCGCCCATGGCCAGCGCGCCGAATATGGCGGTGGGAACGTACAGGGGCAACGCGATCAGGCTGATCAGTAGGCCGCCTCTTCGAACTGTNGCTGACAGCGCTGCGCCAACGCCGCCCCAGAAGTAGAAGGCGATACCGCCGATGGCGTAGAGGCCCATATTTTCAAGAAGAGCGCCGCTAGCCCTCGCTTGGAACATGAGCAGCAGCATGGGGGAGAGTAGGGCCAGAGGCAAACCTGCGGTCAGCCAATGCGCGAAAGTCTTGGCCGCGGCAATGGCCGCCGCGGGGGCACCCGTCTGCAGCCAGAGGTCCAAAGCGCCGTCTTCTGTGTCAGCCTGAAAAACCCGCTCAAGGGTAACCAGACTGGATAGGGCAAGGGATACCCAAAGGATCCCGGGGCCGATGGCGCGCAATGTCGCTGGTTCCGTCCCGACTCCCAAGGGAACGAGAACAGCAGTGCCTGCGAAGAAGCCGAGTGGCAGCAGCGCTCCCGCGCCACCGGCCCAGGCCTCACCCAGCGCCTGCCGGAAAGCCGAGAGGATCGGTGCGCCGCTCAAATCTCCACCTGTGTATCGAATCCAAACCCAGCCTCGCCATGGATGGCCGCGATTACGCCGCCTCCCTGAGTGCGATGATTTGATATCATGGCCTGCAACAAAGACTTTCCGTCCGCGTCGAGTGCCGTGAACGGCTCGTCGAGAAGCCAGATTGGGCGGTTTTCCAGTCGCAAACGCGCCAGCGCTGTACGGCGTCGCTGCCCTGCCGAGAGATACTTTGCCGGTACATCTGCAGGCTTAGACAGGCCCATGTCGGCAAGCAATTGCCCGACCTCTACAGTCTGCCCCCAGGCGCGGGCCCACAGGCGGAGGTGATCCGCTGGCGTCTCATGAGGTTTCAATCCCTCTCGGTGAGCAATCCAATGATGCGCGCCTTGCTTGGAAACCTCGCCCGTTTCAGCTTGCGTCAGGCCGGCCAGAATTCTCAACAGTGTAGTCTTGCCGGCACCGTTCGCACCTCTGAGGACAATTGCTTCTCCGGGGTACAGGGAAACCGACACATCACGAAAAAGTACGCGTTCGCCACGCATTATGCCGATATTGTTTCCGGAAAGGAGTGAACCAACGCTCATCTGACCCGTTTAGACCCTTTGTCTCAATTGCTTCAATCCATTATGCGCTTATATGAGACAGGCCAACGCGGCGGCTCTTCGCCGCAGATGATAATTCAGACGCGAGGTTCCCTCTTATGACTTCCCTCGACAGCTTCAATTCCAAACGCACACTCTCTGTCGGCAATAAATCCTACACCTATTACTCTCTGTCGGCGGCAGGAGAAAACGGTTTGGGTGATGTTTCACGCTTGCCAGCCTCACTCAAGGTGTTGCTAGAGAACATGCTTAGGTTTGAGGACGGTAAAACCGTCACCAAGGAAGATATTCTGGCGTTCAAGACCTGGCTCGACAACAAGGGTGATATCAGCCACGAGATTGCCTATCGCCCGGCGCGCGTTCTGATGCAGGACTTCACCGGCGTTCCAGCCGTAGTTGACTTGGCCGCCATGAGAGATGCAGCGGAAAAACTTGGCGCGTCGGCCGAGGCAATTAATCCCCAGGTTCCGGTTGATCTCGTCATTGATCACTCTGTCATGGTCGATAGTTTCGCGGGCCCGGACAGTTTCGAAAAAAACGTAGAAATCGAGTACAAGCGTAATCAGGAACGTTATGAATTCCTCCGCTGGGGTTCTACCGCATTCAAAAATTTCCGTGTGGTCCCGCCGGGTACCGGAATCTGTCACCAGGTGAACCTCGAATATCTGGGACAAACCGTCTGGACCAAGGAAGAAGACGGGGAAACCGTGGCTTATCCGGATACTTGTGTCGGTACGGACTCTCATACCACCATGATCAACGCCCTTTCCGTACTCGGCTGGGGTGTAGGAGGCATTGAGGCAGAGGCCGCCATGCTTGGCCAGCCGGTGTCCATGCTTATCCCGGAAGTCATTGGCTTCCGTCTCGACGGCAAGATGGCTGAGGGTGCCACCGCAACCGATTTGGTACTGACCGTCGTCCAGATGCTGCGCCAGAAGGGTGTGGTCGGGAAGTTCGTCGAATTCTACGGTCCAGGCTTGTCCAATCTGACACTCGAAGATCAGGCAACCATTTCCAACATGGCGCCTGAGTACGGAGCGACGTGTGGATTCTTCCCGGTAGACGAAGATACGGTCAAGTATTTGACCAATACAGGTCGTGACGCGGACCGAGTTGAGCTTGTCGAGGCTTACGCCAAGGCGCAGGGCTATTGGCGCCCGGAACAGGTTGAGCCCATTTTTACGGATACACTTGAGCTGGATCTCGGCACTGTTGTCCCATCGATTTCGGGGCCAAAGCGCCCTCAAGATCGCGTATTGCTTTCCGAAGGCGACACGGCCTTCGCCGATGCCATGGCAAAAGAATTTGGCAAAGCGTCCGACGCCGCAGAGCCGATTGCTGTGGACGGTGAAGACTACACCGTCACGCACGGCGACGTATTCATCGCAGCAATTACATCCTGCACGAACACATCGAATCCATCAGTGTTGATCGCAGCGGGACTGGTCGCACGCAAAGCCCGCGAACTGGGTCTCGACCGCAAGCCATGGGTCAAGACGTCACTGGCACCGGGATCTCAAGTGGTCACGGATTATCTTGAAAAGGCTGGTCTGCAGGATGATCTCGACGCGCTTGGATTCAATTTGGTCGGTTACGGATGTACAACGTGTATCGGCAATTCCGGGCCATTGCCGCCCGCGCTCGCAAAGGCGATTGCGGATGGAGACCTTGTTTCCTGCTCCGTCCTTTCCGGAAACCGCAATTTTGAGGGGCGTATTGGTCCTGATATCAAGGCAAACTATCTGGCGTCACCGCCATTGGTCGTTGCATACGCTATTGCTGGATCGCTGCGGATCAATCTGACCAAGGATCCTCTTGGCAAAGATAAAAATGGCAATGATGTCTATCTCAAGGATCTCTGGCCAACATCGCACGAAATTGCGGAAATCATGACAGCGGCAGTTACGCCGCAAATGTTTGCCGAGCGCTATTCCGACGTGTTCAAAGGTGATGAACATTGGAAAGGTATCGAAGTGTCTGGCGGACAAACTTACAGTTGGCCGCCAGCCTCCACCTATGTTCAGAACCCTCCATACTTTGAGGGGATGGGGCTGGATCTCGACGCCCCGAAAGATGTGGAAGAAGCGCGTGTTCTCGCTGTATTCGGCGATTCCATTACGACAGATCACATCTCCCCGGCCGGCTCCATAAAGGCGTCCAGCCCGGCGGGCATCTATCTGCAGGAACACCAGGTGTCGCCACTCGACTTCAACTCCTACGGCTCTCGGCGCGGCAATCATGAAGTCATGATGCGCGGTACCTTTGCAAACATCCGTATCAAGAACCAGATGGTCCCGGGCGTCGAAGGCGGCGTGACAGTACACTATCCAGACGGCGAACAGATGCCGATCTATGACGCGGCCATGAAGTATGAGGCTGAAGGCACGCCACTGGTAGTGTTCGCGGGCGATCTCTACGGTAACGGTTCGTCACGCGACTGGGCNGCNAAAGGCACNNNCCTNCTNGGCGTNNNNGCNGTNATNGCNGNAAGCTTTGAGCGTATCCACCGGTCGAACCTGATTGGTATGGGCGTGCTTCCACTGGAGTTTGCCGATGGCCAAAGTGCGAAGGAGCTTGGGCTTACCGGCAAGGAGATCGTGACCATCAAAGGTGTGGAATCGATTACACCACGCCAGACCATGGACGTGGAAATAACTCGCGAAGACGGTTCAAAGATTGTCGCGAAGACAATTGTTCGGATCGATACCGAGAATGAACTCGACTATTATCGCAATGGCGGCATTCTGCACTATGTGCTCCGAAATCTNGCCCGTGAGGCTGCTGCCGCCTGACCGNGCACCTTAGATACGCTCCAAAAGCCCCTTCGGTATGCCGAGGGGGCTTTTTTACAGGCCTCACATCCCTGTGACTGTCGCGCGATCTAAGATGGGCCTATAAGCTGGACCTGAAATGAAACGCTTTTTTGCTTCCCTCGTATTGATCGTGAGTCTCTGGACCTCGCCGGCCATTGCCGAAGGCCCGGTGCTGGTTGAACTTTTTTCTTCCCAGAATTGTCGTTCCTGTCCCAAGGCCCATCGCACGCTCAAGGCCGTCAGCGCGGAGCGGGAAGATCTGCTCGTACTTACCTGGTCAGTCGATTATTGGGATTATCTTGGAGACAAGGACCCGATGGCGATGAAGGAATCGAAGGATCGCCAGAGAGGATACACTGATCGATTTGGCCTGCGCGGTCCTTACACGCCTCAAACCGTCTATAATGGCTTGGAGCAGTGTGCGGGAAGCAAGCGTCATAATGTGGACCGTGCGCTGGAGCGGCTGGAAGCGAGAGAGGCACTGAGTGTCGACCTGGTCCGCAAGGGCAACAAGCTTCGACTATCGGGTCGTGTTCCGGATCTCGCAGACATCTGGCTCGTAGACTATCTGTCCGGCGACGCAAATACGACGGACATGGTAAACCCTGTTACTCGCGTGACAGCGCTCGGCCCGTGGCTCGGGAATTCAGTTGAGCTGGACATACCGGTTTGTGATTCGGGCTGCGCCGTCATTGTTCAGGAGTCTGGATTCGGCCCGGTCTTGGCGACGATGGTCATTGCGCCTTAGCGCAATCTTCGAAGCTAATTAGGCTGATCTGCCTCGAGCGCGAGGGCAGGGGGCCTGACAATCGAAGAAACGCGCGGCGTATATTCGTTCCAGTCATATTCAGCCAGTTGAAAAGCCCAGCCTTCCGCTTTGTCATTGATCGTGCTGCCGCGATGAGCGCCTTCGCCAGCCTCGATGGCGCGGATCGTAACGAAATAGCCGTCCGGCTCCCTGAACGCGTGTACGTCTACTTCAAGCCCGTCATGCGTTTCGGTGATGTGTCGACCAACGAAGCGCGTTTGCAGCTCACTGGCGGGTTTTACGCCGATCGGGTCAAACCGGGTGAGCGCCAGGGCGGGGGTGGAGGCTGCCATACGGCTAACCAATCTGAAGTTCTGAAAGGGCGGACCGGGAATAAAGCTTCTATCGCTCGAACCTACGGAGCGTTGGAGGTACAAGCTCTCGCCAACGGAATCGAATATTCTCACCGCCGAGATGGCGTCNGAATTGATCTCGAAGATGTCAAAGTCCAGCCACGCATCATGATTGTAGAAGGGAGGCAGATCTCCCACGACCTGAAACGCTTGTTCCTGATCAGGCAGCCGTCCGTATAGCTGGCTGTCTTTACGACCTGTGATAAGCGATGCGGCCACCTGACCGTTATCGTCGATGATCTCAATCAAAGCGCCTGTTCCGCCATCGCGTGGATCACCTAGGCCAATCCTGTTTAGCTTGTCCGGGTCACGGGTCCGGCCCTCTCCCCAACTCAAAGCTTCCAGACCGGTTGCCAGTTCAGCGAGCCGGTCGGGACGGACTGGATATCCATCCTCATCGCCCATTTTCCAGCCCTCTTGGGTATTCACCAANGTATANGCTTCATCGGAGAGTGANACGCGGATGGNNCTGGCCTCAGCGCGAATAGCAGCGAAGTCAGGAATCACTTTTTGGCCGTCGCGCTCTGACGCGCGCATTGACGGGCCATCAAAACTATAGGCAGCCAGGCTCAGCAGGGTCAGGCCAGCGGCGATTCCTCCCATGATCTGAAGTCGCCGTATCCGTTGTTTGGTGCGAAGATCGCTCATGCCGCTCCCCTGCGCCTTTGGCGATACCAGACAAACAGACCGATCAAGCAGACCAACATCGGGCCGCCCCAGATGTTGATGGCTTTTAACGTGCCCTCCAGGCGATCAATATCTCGGCGATAATTGCGTTCGATCTCTCGCAATTGCGCGCGCAGGTCCACAATGCGCTGTCTCAAATCCAGCAACTCAGTACGCTCTGCTTCCGTCAGGTCTGCTTCCAAGTCGCCTGAGAAGAAGCCATCCGCCGCGCCGATCGCCTGTAATTCTTCAAGCCGCGCTTGGGCCGTTTGGAGATTGTCTTGTAGGGCAGCCTGTTGACGGAAATAGATGGCCTCGGCGTTCTCACGCATACGATCAACTCGCTCCATCCGCCGCAGACTTGGTGCGCGAGACCTTAGCCGGGAAAGCTCACCACCTCCTGCCAAGGCGTCCAGCGCGTTCAGTACCAGCGCGCCATTGTCCGCAACGATGATCTGTTCATTCGGAATGATGTAAAAATCGTCCGCGACAAAATCTACGTCGGCGATCAGGACAAGTTGAGCGTCCGTTTCGCTTTCGGAAACATGCGGCAGGGCGTTCGCCGCTTCTGCTCGGGCAATCTCGGCCAACAGCGGGTCCGATGGCTCATCAAAAGCAGGGGCACCTTGCGGGTAAGCTGTTGTGAGTTGCCCAGAGAGGCGAGCGGCAAGGACCAATGCTTCTGGTTCGGTTTGGTACTGACGTAAAACTTGCTGAGGCGACATGTCCGTGACCGCATTTTCCGCCTTGATGAAGGAGGGGCTGGGCCCCGTCATTACAAGTGGCGTAAACTCCACCTCATCGCTCAACGTGCCAGCCTCAAACGCACCCGGCGCGCCGAAGTTCACAGATCGGGCGAGGTCCGCCGTGATCAAATCATCCTGATTCATATCACCCGCCGGAATGCCCAGGAACAGCGGATGGGCCAGCTCTTCGATACGTCCACCGCCTGTATCGACTGGTACGGTCAGGGCGCTGGCAGCGTCCGCCACCGCGTCATTGGATAGTGAGATACCCCAAGCTTCCCCAAACCTGCCCAACGTCGCGGACGTCCCGGTTTCGCTGGTTTGGAACATGCCAGCGCTTGCCGCAGTTTTTGCGGCCGGATCAAGCAGGAATACCGCGCGGCCTTTTCGCAGGATGAATTGGTCTATCAGCCATTGCTGTCTGTCCGACAGGTCTGGTGGCTGTACGACGAGCAACACATCCAGGTCTTCAGGCAAGGACTGAAAGGTCTCGGAGATGGGTTCTACGTCAAATGATTTGTGAATATCGCGTAGTAATGTGTAGCCGCCCTCACCGCCCGGCGCGGTCATGCCTGGGAGTGAAGAGAGTATGCCGACTCTTGCCGGGTCCGGATCATCCAGCCGGGCGACCATGCGGGTCAAATCATATTCCAGCGTGACTTCTCGCTCTGGGGCCAGAAATGGTATCACGCGTTGGTCATCGATTGAGTTTCGCCCAATGATCCCAAAGTAGAGAGGATCATTTCCGTTCGTATCAATTGCGGTGATGCCTGCGGCGAGGGCCTGGTCTTCTGCAGGCGAAAAGGGGACGGGGTCTATCTCAGTGACGCGTACTTTCCCACCAGACTGGCTTTCATAGACTTGCAGCAACTCACGGACACGGGCTGCGTAGGCGCGAATGGTCGGAAAATCCTGACCGGTGGACCGTGTGTAGACGAAGGTTATGTCCACGGGTTCTGCCACGGAATCCAACGTCGATTTCGTCGCGTCTGACAGCGTGTATAGATTGTTTTCGGTGAAATCGATCCGCGCGCCAGTGAACATTTTCTGCACGAGCAGGTTTGCCGCTATGAATGTAATCGCGGTGAGCACGGAGGCGGCGATGAGATAGTGCTTTGCCTTCATGTCAGCCAAGCCTCTGCCGGGAGGCCCACAAACCATTCAATATGGTCCATAGCGTGATAACGCCGAGAAAGAACAACACCGAACGGAATTCCAGAACGCCTCGTTGTGCAGCCTCAAAATGAGAGAGGAATGAAAAATGCGCGACGAGTTCTGCCATTCCGGCGCCGAACAGGCTTTTCACACCAGAGAGGACCAATGGCCAACCGGCAGCCGTGAATACGAATGCAATTACCACACTGATCACAAAAGCCGTGACCTGGCTTCCGGTCAGGGCTGAAATCGCTGCTCCAATCGAAAGATAGGAACCGGCCATCAGGAGGCTGACAAAATATGTCAGGGCAATCGCCGCATTGTCCGGGGCGCCCAGATAGTTGACTGTCACCCACATTGGCAGCGTGAAGATGAGCCCTACGGCGGCAACGCTCCATGCCGCGAACAGTTTACCCAGTACAAGCCCCGGCATTCCAAGTGGAAGTGACAGGAGGAGTTCATCGGTTCCCGCACTTGCTTCATCTGCCCATAGACGCATAGCGAGTGCGGGCAGGAAGATCATGTAGATCCATGGATGCCAAACAAAGAATGGTGACAAGTCGGCCGTGCCTGTGTCGAAGAAGCGTGCAGCCTCCCACGTGAACATCCCTAAAGACAGAAGGAACACTGCCAGGAAGACATAAGCCATCGGTGTCGCGAAATACGCCCCTAGTTCGCGCCGGTAGGTCGGAAGGAAACTGTCAAATTGCTGACGGAAACGATTCATGCGGATTCAGCCTCCGCTTGATCGGTCAGTCTGGTAAACGCGCTCTCAAGTGTACCGTCCGCCGATAATTTCAAAAGTCCGTCGGGTGTATCGTCAGCGACAATGCGCCCTCGGTCCACGATAATTGCGCGTGTGCACATCGCGGGCACCTCGGTCAAGGTGTGCGTTGAGATCACAATTGCCTTGCGAGGCGCCATTCGGGCAATCAGGGCTCGGACGGCCCGCTTCTGATTCGGATCGAGTCCGTCGGTAGGTTCGTCAAGCAGCAATACTGGCGGATCATGCAGGATGGCGCCAGCCAGTCCCACCCGGCGGCGGTATCCCTTTGAAAGAGAGCCAATCCGTTGTCCGCAAACGGTGGAAATTCTGGAGTCCGCAATGGCACGTTCTATAGCTTGCTTGCGTTGAGAGCGCGGGATAGCGCGGGCCGATGCCATGAACGCCAGAAACTCCGGCGGGGTCATGTCGTCATATAGGGGTGCGCCTTCTGGCAAATAACCAAGCGCGGCCTGCGCCTCTCGTCTTGCGGATACGATCGATTTGCCGTCGATGAGCGCGTCTCCGGAATCGGGTTCCAGCACGCCTGAGATCATGCGCATTGATGTTGATTTGCCTGCGCCGTTCGGACCGAGAAATCCAAGCACCGTTCCCTTCTCAACGGTGAAGGACAGGCCTTGTACAGCCCGCTTTTCACCAAAGGATTTTTCCAGCTTCTGAATGTCCAGCATTCTTCAAACAGGTCCTTTCCCGGGAGCCCTCTGATAACGTTGTTGGGTGATTCTGGCCAGAGCCAAGGCACCAGCCGGATCAGTCGTCACGCCGAAAAGCGGCGAACCTCATCGAGTACGGCTTTTGCGGCTGCGTCCACGATTTTTCCGCCATCTTCAACGCTTGATTGGGTCGGGTCCGATCCGATCCGCCCATCGGGGAAGTCCCGGCGATATTGGACGGCGTCGCCAATCGTTCCAGTCGGCGCGATCTTCGGCGACATTTCCACGTCAGTTCGCGCATGATCGGGAAAACCATAGTAAGTGACCGAGACTTCAGACGCCGTAGCGTGGCTGCCATGCCCGACAGGATAAAGTTGGTTGCACAGCGTCATTACCGATTTGAAGTCCCACCAATCCCGGCGTTTCAAGGTCAGTCCGGGGAAATTGGTTTCACCGCGCGGATCAAAACTGCGCCGGGCGTGAATCTCGGAAAAGGCGGCTTCGATGGTGGCGATATTCCCACCATGACCGTTCAGCCAGTATATACGCTCGAAGCCGTGCCTCATCAGACTCTCCGTCCAATCGGCCATTGCGGCAATCATCGTAGTGGGGCGCAATGTGATTGTGCCAGGAAAACCAAGATGGTGCTGGGCGCAACCCACGCTGAACGTTGGGCCAACCAATATGTCGTCAGGTGCGAGCTTTTCCGCTTCGCGGGCGATTATTTCGGGGCAGAGCGCATCTGTGCCGATAAAGCCGTTCGGCCCATGCTGCTCCATTGATCCAATCGGGATCACGATTGTTCTGGATTTTTTCAGCCAAGCTTCGATGTCGGTCCAGGTCGAAACAGGAAGCAGCATGCGGTCAGTCCTTTCGGGGCGCGATCCTGCGGGTGATGTGTCCCATCTTCCGCCCCGGCCGCGCATCTCTCTTGCCATATAGGGTCAGAGTCTCATCGGGCTTAAGGCTGGTCGGGTCAACAAGGCCTTGATCACCAATCAGATTGCGCATCTCGGCGTCGAACAGGCGCCGCGTATCACCGAGTGGCCATCCAGAGATTGCGCGAATGTGCTGTTCGAATTGACCGGTCTGGCACGCTTCGGGCGTCCAGTGACCAGAATTGTGGACGCGCGGTGCGAACTCGTTCGCCAGCAGGGACCGGTCAGAAAGGACAAAGAATTCAAGGGCAAGAACGCCCACATAGTCGAGCGCTTCGACCAGTTTCATAGCTTGTTCGCGCGCGCGCGTCTCTACGTTCTTATCGAGTCCGGATGGAACAATTGAACGCGATAGGATGCCGTCGACATGCGCGTTGCGAGGGGGCGCCCAGCTCAGTGTTTCTCCCACGCTGGAGCGTGCAACAATGACTGAAATTTCACACTCGAAGGGGATCGCTGCTTCAAGAATGGCAGGTGCCGCGCCAATAGCGTCCCAAGCGATATCGGCATCTCCTGATGAGCGGACCCATGATTGTCCCTTGCCGTCATAGCCATCGCGACGTGTTTTCAGAACGCCGGTGCCACCAACGCGTTCGAGAGCCCCTGGAATGTCGGCAGCCGCAGAAATTATCTCATAAGGCGCAGTGGGGATATCAATGCTGTTGAGAAAGGCCTTTTCTTCGGCACGATCCTGAGAGATGGCGAGAGCTTTAGGGCCGGGGTGCAGCGCTACTCCGCAATCAGCGATTGCCTTTGCGGTGGATGCTGGGATGTTTTCGAACTCAAGCGTGACAACGTCGCAACTTTTCGCGAAAGCGCGAAGCGCTACATCATCCGAGTAATCAGCGATCCAGGTTTGACGCGCCGCGCGGGAGGCGGGTGCGTCGTCTTCCGGGCAAAAAATGTGAACGTCAAAGCCTAGCTGATTTGCGGCACTGGCAAGCATGCGGCCCAACTGGCCGCCGCCAAGTATCCCGATCGTGCTACCGGGGGCGATCATGCTCATGCTTCGGGAGACTCGCCAATCTTGTCAGTCTGGGCCTGACGGAACTGGTCCAGTTTTTTGGCGACCGACGGATCTTCCAACGCCACAATCGAGGCAGCCAGCAATCCCGCATTGGTCGCGCCCGCTTCGCCGATTGCCAAGGTGCCCACGGGTACGCCTTTTGGCATTTGAACAATGGAAAGAAGGCTGTCCATACCGGATAGAGCGCGCGATTGAACTGGCACGCCAAGAACTGGCAGGGGTGTCATGGACGCTGTCATACCAGGCAGGTGAGCCGCGCCACCAGCGCCGGCAATGATAACTTTCAATCCCCGGCCTCGCGCGGTCTTTGCATACTCGACCAGTCGGTCTGGTGTGCGGTGCGCTGAGACAATTCGCGTTTCGTGCGATACGCCGAGCTCTTCCAGAATTTCAGCCGCCAGTCGCATGACAGGCCAGTCGGACTGGCTGCCCATTATTATTCCGACTTTGGGAGCGCTATTGTCCGTCATAGAAGGCCTCGTCGCTGGAAAGCGCGCAACATAGGTATGCCGGAAGGCGCGTCAACTCTCGTGTGTACCAAGGCGCGGCAGGAACCGCTGTATCTCGGCTCAATAATTGCTTAACCTCGCGCCATGGCGGATGATTTCCATGCACCCAGGCCCGCGGGGCGAGCCGCGCTCCTCAATGTCCTTGGGGTGGATCTCGATATGCTTGATGTGCGCACACGTGCCGCCATTGAAGCACTGTGCGACGAAGTTCTGTTTCTGAGAGAAGATGTCGACCGATTGCGTGATGCGCTTAGCGAAGCGGAGTCTCTGGCCGATAATGACGCGCTTTGTCCCGTTTTCAATCGCAGGGCCTTTGAACGGGAAATTCACCGTGAAATCGCGCTTGCGGCTCGCTTTCGAACGCCGCTGTCGGTGATTTACATCGATTTGGACCACTTCAAGCAGGTGAACGATGCCTTCGGACATGCCGCGGGTGATGAAGTGCTTATTCGAATCTCTGAATTGTTGCTGCGTCATACGCGAGACACCGATATTGTTGGTCGCTTGGGCGGAGACGAATTCGGAATAGTACTTGCCCAAGCGACGGCAGAAGACAGCCTGTTGAAGGCGGAGCAGTTGGCGAAGGAAGTTGACCAGTTGGTTGTCACGAGCGGACCCGACGGATCAGGCCCTGAAGTGCGTATAGGGGCGTCGTGCGGCGTGGTTGAATGGCAAGTCGGGCAGGACGCTCAAGCCCTCATCGCGTTGGCTGACCAAGCCATGTTCGCCCAGAAAGCGCGCAGGAAATCCAGTCTTCAGGCAGATAAACAATAATTTATCCGGATTCCGTCGAATCCGGCCTTGGCCCCCCGTGACGCTTCAAATCTCCTGTGCTTAACTGTGGCCGTTAAGACACACTCACTTAACAGCAAGAAGGAGACTGCCATGTCGCTTAAAGGCCGGATCAACGAACTCGCCAACAAGCACCGCAAACTCGACGAGACTATTCATGAAGAACAGAAACGACCGTCGGCAGATGCCCTTCGATTGAAACGCCTTAAGCGAGAGAAGCTTCACATCAAGGAAGAGCTGCAATTGCTCAAAGCGAGCTAGGACCTTGAAACTTCGCCTTCATCTTTGTGTCCTAGCCTGAAACAAGCAGGCGTAAGGATAAGGCATGCGGGAGATATTTGATCAGGACAGAGCGATGACGCTTGGGGCCGTTAAACAGGCGACGGGCGTCCTCGCAATCTTGTTCCTCGTACTGGCGGTTTTCGCGATACTGTCCGGACTTGGGCAGATATTCAGCGGACATATTATTCACGGTATTGGTCGTATACTGGCCAGTTTGGCGGGTCTCGGCTTCTTGTATCTGACGATCCGACTGCTCGCTGAGATTCTCGCCGCGCTTCATCGATTGAATGATCGTTTATCCATCGTCGGAGATGATCTCCGAGCGCGGCGGGTATCCAGCCCGCCCACGCCCTCTTCTGAAAACACGAAGGTTTAGGGCGTCATGGCTCAACCAGTTACCGTTATCCTCGGTCTTGGTCGCGAGGTAGGAGACGCTGTTGCGCGCCGCTTCAGCAAGTTTGGTCATCATGTCGTAGCCGCTGATCCCTCGGATGATCGGATCGCTACAGCCAGGAATGCTGTGCCGGATGATGTCTTGCTCCATCATGGCGATTTGCATACGCGCCTCGGTCTCCGCAATGCACTTACTGTGGCCGTCGAAGCCTTCGGGCGGGTCGACAATCTTGTCGTTATCCCCGACATCGAAGCGGCAGACAGTCTAGATGAGTTTGATCAAGACAAATTTGACAAAGCGGTTGCAAAGGCAACACGCGGCGCCGCGCTCGCATTACGTGTCTTTTCGGAACGCATTGCAGAACAGGAAGATCTCCCTGAAGCGGCTGTTGAACGTATTCGACAGAAGGGGACAGTTACCTTTGTCTTGTCTTACTCAGCAGTGGCAACCATGCCGGGTCGCTTTACCGAAACCATAACACAATCAGCCGTGCTTGGTGTCATCAAGGCGGGCGCGGTGGAACTTGCCGACCGACAAATACGCGTCAACGGCATCGTTGCAATCCGTCCGCGGGAAGAGCGTATAGAAAACTGGACAACGCGCCGAACGCCTTGGGGACGGGCCGCGATTGCCGACGAGATTGCGGACGCGGCTCGATATCTTTCGTCTCCTGACGCGGCCATTATCACCGGCGAGTTGCTGAAGCTGGACGGTGGTCGCTCCAGCCTCGCCGGTGTTCTGGATTAAGCGACTCGGACAGGGTCTGTCACACTGTCACCCTGTTGCCGGCTTTCGTAAACTGCCGCCGTTTCCGTCACAAACTCCTTGCTGAGGATGTTTGAAACAACTCGGTATTCGGCGCGCGCCGTGTCCGGAGTGAGCGACACAATCGTGTAACCTCGATTGAATGGATCGTGCCAGATCACGTCCGGGTTCGCTTCGGTCGTCAGGTCACCGAGATTTGGAATGTCAGTTACGTAAGCGCCGCTTCCTGGAGAGGTGATTGAGGTGCATCCGAATTCTACACCGCGCCGGTTCCCATTCGCATCTGTGAGTGTGTTTACCCAGGCCGTGTGCGTGTCGCCTGCAAGCGTGACGAGTTTGGCGTTCGCTGCTGCCGCACCCTCATACAGGCGCTCCCGCGCGGCAGGAAAGCCATCCCAGGCATCCAGATTGAAGGGCAGGCCGAGTGTGGAGAAGCCAATCATCGTCTGAACAAAGCCGTTCTGCTGGGCAGCAAGTTGCTCTGGTGTCAGGGCTTCCTGGAAGTTTGGCAGGGTCGTTCGTGCCATGACGACCTGGTTGGCCAGAACCTGCCACGCTTTTCCGGCCTTGGTTGAAGATTTCAGCTCGCCAGCCAGCCAGGCTTCCTGTTCCGTGCCGAGCATGGTGCGGGCAGGGTCGTTTATGGTCTGAAGTGTTTCTGAAACGCGCTGCATCATCACTTGCTGATCGGTCACGCCAGCCAGTGCATCGAACCAGCTGACGTCCGGAGAACGCCCTGTCAGGCGGCTTTCAAGGGCGTGTACGGTTGCGATATCGCCAAAGGTGAAACTTCTCCACACCGCAGATGTGACGTCGCCCGCTACGGGCTCGCGAAGGGGAAGCCATTCGAAATAGGCTTGGATGGCGGCTTGCTTGCGATCTGACCAGTCGCCTTCACCCTCTTCAGGGTTGTGATTTTGAGCGCCTGTCCGATAAGAATTGTTGGTGCTCTCATGGTCGTCCCATGTGCAAATCCACGGCGCGGCCGCATGAGCAGCTTGAAGGTCCGGATCTGTCTTGTACTGGGCGTGGCGCATTCGATAGTCGGTCAGGGTCACCATTTCCGTGATCGGATCGTGTACACGGCCCAGCTTGGTGGCAACTTCAGCGCCGTATCCGTCGACACCATACTCGTACAAATAGTCTCCCAGATGGACGATGACGTCTAGATCGTCCTCATTGGACAGCGCTTCATATGCATTGAAGTAACCGAATTGCCAGTTCGAGCACGAGATGACGCCCATCCGAACGGGCGTATTGCCACTCTCTGAGGTGGTCTTGGTGCGCCCCTGCGGCGAGCTAACCTCGCCAGCATTGGTTCTGACCGTGAATTTGTAATTGTAAACTGTTCCCGGCTTCAGGCCGGGGACATCTACTTTGACGCAGAAGTCACGGGATTCGCTTGCCATAGCCGAGCCTGTAATCGCTGGCGCTGACGGGTTCGCGGGATCTGTGACTTCATATGTGACTGGAATAGGGGCCGTGCCTGATTGCGGGGTAACGCGTGTCCAGATAATGACGCGATCACTCAACGGGTCGCCGGACGCGACTCCGTGCAGAAACTCCACTCCGCCGTCATAAGCTTCAGTCTGGGATTGTACTGTTTTGGCAGGTGTCGCGCATGCGGCAACGCTTAAGGTTCCAGTTGCGGCTGCGCCCAACAGTCCGCGGCGGGTGATCTTGGTCATGCTTCTCTCCGGTCTTGCCTGACTTCCCCTAGTCAAGTGTGTTGACAATAGCATGACGATTGGCGGGAAGTGCGTCTATAAGTCTGTTTATGGAAACGCTCTCAATTCGCGCAGCTGCCGAAGATGCTGGCATTCGGCTCGACACCTTTCTGGCATCAAAGGCGGAGCAATTGTCCCGCTCGCGCGTCAAGGCATTGATTTTGGAAGGCGCCGTCGCGCAGGACGATGAAGCCGTGCTTGATCCAAGACGCAGCGTGGCCGAAGGCGCAACTTATCACATTCGGCTTCCCGAGCCGGTGCCGGCCACTCCGGAGCCGGAAGATATTGCGCTCGACATTCTGTTCGAGGACGAGCACCTGATCTTGATCAACAAGCCGTCCGGTATGGCCGTTCACCCGGCGCCGGGAAGTTGGAATGGCACTCTGGTCAATGCGCTATTGCATCATTGCAGAGGATCGCTTTCCGGCATTGGCGGTGTGGAGCGACCTGGAATCGTGCACCGGATCGACAAACTGACCACTGGCGTGCTTGTCGCCGCGAAGACCGAGCCGGCACATCTTGGCCTGTCGGAACTTTTCCAGAAGCACGACATTGAACGCAAATACTTGGCAGTGACACGGGGCGCACCGCGACCCTTGTCGGGTACCGTGGACCTGCCGATCGCCCGGTCGACTGGCGACCGGAAGAAAATGGCTGTCGTGCGCAATCCGGAGAGCGGCGTTGGGCGGAATGCCGTTACGCATTATCGCGCCATCGAGACCTTCGGCATTCGCGACAAGGGCACTGCTCTCCCGGCCGCAGCTTTGATGGAGTGCCAGTTGGAGACTGGTCGGACGCACCAGATCCGAGTTCACATGGCCCATATTGGCGCGCCGCTGATTGGGGATCCAGTCTATGGGCGCCACAAGGGTATCAGCTCATATGGCCACGGCGAGGCCCACATCGCAGGTACGAAAGCTGCGCGAAAGTTCCCTCGTCAGGCCCTCCATGCCGCGATGCTCGGCTTCGTGCACCCCATAACGAAAGAGGCGCTCCGGTTCGAAGCGCCTCTTCCAAATGACATGGCGGAATTGATTGACGCGCTGCGCCAATTGCCAATGGGCGACTGATGGGATCAGCCCCCGCCAGGGTTCAACGCAGCTTCTGACGTTACGACGGGCTCAAAGTAGAGTTTCGACGCCTGTAGCGTGACCTTTCCGATCTTGTCGGTGTCGGCTTGTATCTTCACAGGAACGGTCGCGCCATTTTCCAGCGGGGCCAGCCACATGCGAAGTGGGCCGTCGATGCCCGACAAATTGTCTTTGTCAGATTTGTCCTTCTTGTAGCCTGCAACTTTTTCCATCGTGATGTGGCACTCGATGGCCTCACCAGACCAGGCTTTGACGTCGATCTGCTTCGTACCGGCATTCTTGAGGTGCAAATAGGTCAGTTGGCGCCCATCAAAGATACGAAGTGGACCTCCGCATGGATCAGCGTCGGGAGCGCGTGGCTCTAGCGCAAAGGTAATCAATGCGGTGATGGGATCGTTGGTCTTCAATACCTGCTCGGTTGTTGCAGGAGGCTCTCCGAGATTTCCGAAGACCGGATTGGCGGTCATGGAAAAATCTTTGTCGGTAATGGTCAAGTTGACGCGGCGGTTCTTTTTACCGTCACGGTTCTGGGAAACGTAATTGTAAGTCTTCAATTCATCGCCGCGCGTGTAGCCAGAGGCTTGAAGGTGCATGTCATAGTTCACGAACCAGTCAGCGATGCCTGTGACTTTAACGCGAGACTTGATGTTGTAGGTGTCCGGGCGCATTTCCACGTCAAAATGAGCGCGGCCTGTGGCGGGGGTGAACAGGACATAAGCCTTTGCTTCCAGTTCATAGACCATGCGGGTGGTTTCACCTGCCTTCACATTGGCAAGTACAGCTGGCGCGGCAGAGCTGGGCGCAGTATCGGCTACCGAGATACCCGCGAGGGCGAGTCCTGTAGCAGATGCAATCAAGAGGGCGCGTTTCATAAGAACCTGAATCCTTTCCGGAGCGCTAGGTTACCATATTCCTCTAGCTCAGTATCGCCCAACACGAGCTGAACAGGTATGCCCTGATCATGCCCCATTCTGGATTGGGTCGCAGTGTACAAGTATGACCGGCAATGACAGTCGCAACCGGAAAACTGCCGAATGCCTGATCCTCGGAGTTGACATGAGGGCATTGAGGACTGTAACGACGCGCCTTCGAGATCCTTAGATATTTATTCGGAGCGAGGCCATGTCCCGCGAATGTGAACTTACCGGCACCAAGCCGATGACTGGCCACAATGTGAGCCACTCGCAAATCAAAACCAAGCGGATTTTCCGCCCTAACCTCGTTCAGGTGACTCTGCGGTCTGAGGCACTGAACCAGAATTTCCGCATGCGCATCGCGGCCAAGGCCCTGCGTACTGTCGACAAGCTCGGCGGTCTGGATGCGTTTCTGGCGAAGGCAAAAGAAGACCGCCTGTCTTCCAAGGCCCTGAAGATCAAGCGCGACATCGAAAAGAAAGCTGTCGCCTGAGCATAAGCCCCTATCGGGCCTGCTGATTTAGAGAAGCGCGCGCGGCACTGGCTGCGCGCGCTTTTTTGTGCCCGAAATCTGGAAGTCCTTCCCTCCGCGTGCCAGACAGGGAGCATAGGTGGAGGAATATCTCATGCGTCAAATGCTGTTGGCCACAGTGCTCTTAGGGGCGCTGGTCGCCGGATGCGCGCCCAAAGACGGGCAACCCCCTNCAAGTGATAAGACCGGACCGGTTACGGTNTTCACGGGCGGCACGATCTATACTGGCAACGCTGACCAG
This sequence comes from Hyphomonas sp. TMED31, assembly GCF_002172815.1. NCBI lineage: Bacteria > Pseudomonadati > Pseudomonadota > Alphaproteobacteria > Hyphomonadales > Hyphomonadaceae > Hyphomonas > Hyphomonas sp. TMED31. The sequence continues at coordinate 41,616 of NZ_NHCK01000059.1, forward strand.
CCTGTTATTGANGCGGTCGCTGTCGGTTCTGACGGAAGAATAGTCGCCATGGTGCCGCCGACATCGGCAGATTGGGGCGACGAGGACGTCACGATTGTCGACTTGGACGGTAGCGTGATGTTCCCTGGTTTTACTGACTCCCACGCGCATTTGCTTGGCATTGGGCAACGAGAACTTACNCTTAATCTTGAGGGNACGGCATCTATCGACGAGCTTGTCACTCGGACAGAGATCGAAGTCTGGGAAAAGGAACCCGGCGAAATCCTGTTCGGTCGAGGTTGGATCGAGACAGGTTGGCCCGAAGGGCGCATGCCCTCCGCAGCGGATTTGGATCAGGTCAGCCCAGATAACCCTGTCATCTATGTGCGCGCCGATGGGCACGCTCTCGTGGCAAACACCGCTGCCCTCAAGGCGGCTGATGTCTATGATCTGAATGAAGATCCGACCGGCGGGCGTGTTGAAAGAGGGGATGACGGTAAAGCAACGGGGATNGTGATCGACTATGCGATGGCGCCCGTTCTCGAGTTGCTATCTGCGCCGTCGGAGGACGACATCTCTCTGGCTCTGGAGACTGGGGCACAAACTTATGTGAGCCGNGGGTGGACCGGCGTCCATAATATGAGCGTTGGGCGAATTGAGGCGCCCATCATGGCGGGTCTCGCCAAGGAGGGCCGGTTGCCGCTGCGCATCTATAACGCCTTCGATGAGANCGCGTTTGATGTCGCCANNAGTCGCCNACATGAAACGGNCACCATCACCAATCGCGCGGTAAAGCTCTACATGGATGGTGCTCTCGGCAGCCGCGGTGCGCTATTGATNGAGCCATACTCTGATCGGCCGGACACAAGCGGTCTCGAACTGTTGGACACGAATGCACTGCACAATCTGATGATGGACGCGGCTGAGGACGATGTTCAGCTGGCAATTCACGCNATCGGAGATCTCGCGAACCGCCACATTCTCGAGACATTCAGCGCGCTTGGTTACGGTCCCGAAAAACGCTGGCGGATTGAGCATGCGCAGATCCTCGCGCCAGACGATGTAGCTCAAGTCGGGGCGCTCGGCCTGATTGCCTCCATGCAACCATCTCACGCGATTGGAGATCTGAAGTTTGCACCGGACAGGTTGGGCGTTGACCGGCTTGCCGGTGCGTANGCGTGGCAGGATATGCTGTCNGGTGGCGCTGTGGTGGCCGGNGGATCNGANGCGCCGGTCGAGGTCGGCTCTCNCCTTATTGAATTCTATGCCGCAANTGCCCGGAAGGACCTTGAGGGGCGCGCAGGGGAGGGGTGGCATCCGGAACAGGCCCTGTCGCGGCAAGAAGCCTTGGCCTTGTTCACATCAGCTGCAGCCTATGCCTCGTTTCAGGAGGACGATTTGGGCACGATCGAGATTGGCAAGATTGCCGATTTCTCGGTGTTCGACCGNGATTTGATGACGATACCTGAAGCGGACATTCTCAAAGCGAAGCCCATAATGACGGTGATTGGCGGTGANATTGTGTGGCAGGCTGCAGAATGATTTGCCGCGCGGCCCGCCAAACCCACATTTGACCCAATGTCACGCTTGGCGGAAGCGTCAGGTGTGATAGGTCCAATTCTGCAATAGATGACGAGACGCATGCCATGACTGTGATGAGTGATACCGATGTGCTGGACGGCCTGGAGCCGACGGAAGAGATCAATGTCCGCGAGGTATTCGGCCTCGATACCGACATGGTCGTGCATGGGTTCAAGACTCGGACAGAATATGTGCCCGCGATCGACGAGGCCTATCGCTTCGATCCGCAGACCACGCTGGCCGTTCTCGCCGGGTTCGAGCACAATCGCCGCGTCATGGTGCAGGGGTATCACGGGACAGGTAAGTCGACCCATATCGAACAGATTGCTGCTCGGCTGAACTGGCCGATGATCCGGGTGAACCTGGACAGCCATGTCAGCCGGATCGACATGGTCGGCAAGGATGCCATCGTCCTGAAGGATGGCGCGCAAGTGACGGAATTCCGCGAGGGTATCCTGCCATGGGCATTGCAGCGTCCGGTCGCGATCACTTTTGACGAATATGATGCGGGCCGCCCGGATGTGATGTTTGTGATCCAGCGTGTACTGGAAGCGTCTGGCAAGCTGACATTGCTGGACCAGAACCGCGTGATCGAGCCAAATCCATATTTCCGCCTGTTTGCTACGACGAACACGGTCGGCTTGGGCGATACGACGGGCCTCTACCACGGGACACAACAGTTGAACCAGGGTCAGATGGACCGCTGGAGTATCGTGACCACGCTGAACTATCTTGAGCACGATGCCGAAGTCGAGATTGTGAAATCCAAAGCGACAGGCGTCGACGAGGATACGCTCTCCAAAATGGTCACCTTGGCGGATTTAACCCGCAACGCGTTCATGAGCGGCGACCTCTCCACGGTGATGAGCCCCCGGACGGTGATCACATGGGCAGAAAACTTTGCGATCTTTGGTGATCTTGGTCACGCGTTCCGCATGACGTTCCTGAACAAATGCGACGAGCTGGAGCGGCCGTTGGTGGCAGAAATGTACCAGCGCTGTTTCGCAGAAGAACTTCCGGAAAGCGCGATCATGGTGAGGGTCGCCTGAACCCGCGCCATGCGCCAGGTCTGATACATGTCAAAAGACACCTCTCCTCAGGAATTGTTCAAGCAGGCGCTGGCCACCACGACCAAGGCGATGAGCGCAGACCGGGACGTGGAGGTTGGCTTCGGCAATGATGTGGGCAGTGATGGGGAGACAATCACTCTCCGTCCGCCGCCCCAGCAGCTGGACCCGGTTGTTGCAGCGCGTATTCGTGGGGAAGCGGATGCGGTAGCCTTGCGCCGGGCTCACCACAATCCGGCGGCCCATTTCGCGCATCGTCCGTCCGGTGATTTGCCGCGCAAGGTTTATGATGCGGCGGAACAGGCGCGGATCGAAAGTCTCGGCGCGAACGCGATGCGTGGCACGGCGGAAAACCTCGACGCTGTTCTGGATCAACGATGCCAGTCCGGCGAGTTTGCAATGGGCAGCGAAGACGCAGACGCAGTTCTGGCGCCAGCGCTGGAGTTTCTGCTGCGCGAGAAGCTGACAGGGCGGGCATTGCCGGATAGTGCCAAGCGCGTTGCTGACGTTTGGCGCGAACGCGTTGAAACCGAAACGGGCGGCGCGATCGAGCGCCTGATTGAGCAGCTGCATGACCAGCCGGAATTTGCCCGCACCGTTCGTGATATGATCCGGGACCTGACAACTTCTGATGCGCCCGGCGAAGACGCTGAAACGCAGGAACAAGAAGAGTCAGAGCAAAGCGAAGAGAATGAACAGCCCTCCGAAGGCGACCAGGAGATGGAGTCCGAGGAGCAGATGGGCGCCTCTGCCGAGCAGATGGATGCTGGCGATACGGAAGAGATGGAGGGCGAGGAATCGAACGTCAGCGTCGACATGGATGTTGATGCCGAAGCGGATGATACGCCCGATGATGAGGAAGAGGGCACAAAACCGCTACGCCCGAACTTCAAGGACGGCGACGACAAGGATCGCTTCAACTACAAGGTCTTCACAACCGAGCATGACGAAGTTGCCAATGCGCCAGACCTTTGCGACGCTGAGGAGCTGACGCGGCTGCGCGCTTATCTGGATCACCAGTTGCAGGGTCTTCAGGGTGCGGTCTCAAAGCTCGCGAACAAGCTGCAGCGGCGCTTGATGGCGCAACAGAACCGGTCCTGGAGCTTCGATCTGGAAGAGGGGGTTCTGGATACGGCTCGGCTGACCCGTGTCATAACAGACCCGACAGCGCCGCTTTCGTTCAAACAGGAAGACGATAGCGAATTCCGCGATACGATCGTGACCTTGCTGTTGGACAATTCGGGCTCCATGCGGGGTCGACCGATCATGGTGGCTGCTTTGTGTGCGGATATTCTGGCGCGCACACTGGAGCGTTGTGGCGTGAAAACCGAAATTCTCGGCTTCACAACGAAAGCATGGAAAGGCGGCATCGCTCGTGAGGATTGGGTCAAGGCCGGCAAGCCCGCCGGGCCGGGCCGCCTCAACGACATCCGCCACATCGTCTACAAACAGGCTGACGCGCCTTGGCGTCGCGCCCGGCGCAATCTGGGCCTGATGATGCGCGAAGGCTTGCTGAAGGAAAACATCGACGGCGAGGCGCTGCTCTGGGCGCATGACCGGATGCTGGGGCGGCCTGAGCAGCGCAAGATCCTGATGGTGATCTCAGACGGCGCGCCGGTGGATGATTCTACACTCAACGTGAATGTCGGGAACTATCTCGAACGCCATCTGCGGCAGGTAATCGAAGAGATCGAAACAAAGAGCCCGGTGGAGCTGATCGCTATCGGCATCGGCCATGATGTGACGCGCTACTACAAGCGCGCCGTCACGATTGTGGACGCCGAGCAACTCGGCGGTGCGATGACGGAGCAATTGGCCAGCCTGTTCGACGAGAACGCACCGGAGCCCAAGGCAATGGCCATCCCGCCGCTGACGGACCGTACTGTGCGGGGCGGTGGTAGCGCAGTATCTGGCGCNATGAGCGGCGCGCCGAGCTATGGCAAGAAAGTCGATCTCGGTCGCGCGGTGAAGAAGACCAGCCTTCAGGAAGTCAAAGGTCCGAAAAAGTAGCGATCAAGTCGTGGGAAATCCGCCCGCCTTGCTGAGCGACGACGCAATCGGGTGGCCCAGAACGGTTTCAAGCCATTTGGCGGTTTCGATCAGCTTGCTGAGGTCCAATCCCGTTTCGAAGCCGCCGCGCTCCAGCATGTAGACAACGTCTTCGGTGGCGACGTTGCCTGTCGCCGCTGGAGCAAACGGGCAGCCGCCGATTCCGCCGCAGCTGGCATCGATCACGTCCACGCCCGCATCCACGGCGGCCGCGACATTGGCAAGCGCCGCGCCGCGCGTGTCATGGAAATGCATGCGCAGAAACACGTCAGGAGCTTCCAACCGTACCCGTTCGATCGCGCGGCGAACCGCCCACGGGTCCGCTACACCGATTGTGTCGCCGAGTGCCAGTTCGCCCACGCCTGCGCGTTGCGCCTGCGCGGCGAGATTTCCGACAAGTTTTACATCGACTTCCCCGTCAAACGGATCNCCNAANGCGACAGAGATTGTGGCGGACAGCGGGATGCCTGCGTCGAACACGAGAGGCGCAATCTGGAACAGNGCGTCCGCNCTTTCTTGCGGGNTCATGCCTTGATTGCGCTTGCCAAAGGTCTCGCTGGCCACGAGCACGAAATTGATTTCATCAGCTTTCGCGTCAATGGCGCGGCGTACACCTTTCTCGTTCAGAGCAAGGGCGATATGGCGCGTTCCTTTTGACCGGTCCAGCCCTGCGAAGACTGCGGCAGAATCGGCCATCTTGGGCACTGCCTTGGGGCTGACGAAGCTGCCGGACTCCATCCGTTTGACGCCCGCTTCTTCCAATCTCGCAATGAATTCAAGCTTCTGCTCGATGGTCAGATCGGCGGGATCATTCTGCAGCCCATCGCGTGGGCCGACTTCCACAATATCAATACGTCTTGTCATGATGCCTATGTAGTGTGCATTGAGGTCAAATGACAGATACGAAACGCCCTCTGGATGGCCTGCGCGTCATCGAACTCGGCCAGCTGATTGCCGGCCCCTTCTGCGGACAATTGCTTGGCGACTTTGGCGCTGAAGTGATCAAGGTTGAGGCGCCCGGCCTGCCGGATCCGGCGCGAGGCTGGGGCGCAGTCAAGAAGGACGACATTGGCTTGTTCTGGCCTATCATCGGGCGCAACAAGAAATCCCTGACCCTGAACCTGCGCGTGGAAGAAGGACAGGCAATATTNCNCGACCTGGTGAAGACGGCTGACGTACTGGTCGAGAATTTTCGCCCCGGAACGCTGGAGCGCTGGGGGCTCGGTCCGGAGTTGTTGCACGAGATCAACCCGCGTCTCGTGATCGCGCGCGTGTCCGGCTACGGCCAGACCGGCCCGGAAAGCCATAANGCAGGGTATGCCAGCGTTGGCGAAGCGAAAGGCGGCCTGCGCTACCTGATTGGCGAGCCGGATCGCCTGCCTGCGCGGGCAGGGGTTTCTCTTGGCGATACGATGACCGGCACATTCGCTGCGCTTGGCACGATGATGGCTCTGTTCGCACGGGAGAAGTCGGGGAAGGGACAGGTGGTCGATGCAGCTATCTACGAAACCGTCATGGCCTTTATGGAGAGCCTGATCCCCGAATATGCACTCATGGGACATACGCGCGAGCGGAGCGGACCTATATTGCCGCGTATTGCTCCGTCAGGCGTCTACCCCTGCAGCGACGGTCTCGTGATCATTGGGGCCAATCAGGACACATTGTTTCGCCGCCTGTCTGCCATGTGCGGCACCGACTGGGCGGATGATCCNCGCTACGCCACGCACGACGCCCGGGGTGAGAACCAGGCGGAGTTGGACGACATGATCTCTGACTGGACCCGGCAGCACACAATGGCTCACGTCCTGGCAACATGTGAGGAGAATGGCGTTCCGTGCGGTCCGGTGAACCGGGCCAAGGAAATGCTGGAAGACGCACATATAGCCGCTCGTGATGCAATCATCCGCGTGTCGCATCCGGTTTTGGGCGATGTGCCGATGCAGGGTGTTTTNCCNAAACTGACCGATACGCCCGGCGGGGTTGAAGCCAGTTCACCGGGGCTTGGCGAGCATACGGATATGATCCTGACAACTCTTGGCTACGACTCCGATCAACAAGCGGGGTTGCGCGAGCGCGGCGTCGTTTAGGGCCAATTCCTTCTGGCNGGGGNCTGCTATNTCGACTATGTGGCCCGGATGACTGACTTCCCCGAACCTCTTTCCGGCAGCGCACAGGATGAATGCCCCGAATTGCGTCCGAAATTCAATGCCGATGGACTGATCGCGGCGATCGCCCAGGACGTTGCCTCAGGCGAAGTGTTGATGCTCGCCTGGATGAACTCTGACGCCTTGAAGGCGACTCTTGAAACCGGGCGGGCGACTTATTGGTCCCGGTCTCGTCAGTCGNTATGGGTNAAGGGNGAAACNTCTGGTCACGTGCAACNCGTCGAAGAAGTGCGCATTGATTGTGACCAGGACGCAGTTTTGCTCAAGGTTCGCCAGACGGGCGGAGCCTGCCATACTGGCCGCGCGAGCTGTTTTTATCGGATCGCAGACAGCGATGGCGTCGGGCTTACGGTTGCCAAAGACTGAGAGTTGGGATTGAATTCNCAAACAGTCATGGGGGTAGAGTATGCGCGCGACGGTTTGGGCTGGATCAATATTTTCACTGGTAGTCTTGGTCGCGTGTGGCGCGGACGCGCCNGATGAGGTGCCAACAACGGATGCGNCGGTTTCNGAAAGTTCGGAAACGGCAGCCTTGCGTGTCGACGTACTCGATTGCGGNACNATCGAAGTCTCNGATCTTGATGCATTTTCCTCTGCAGGGGACTATGCAGGCGAAGCCGACACCTTCACTGATGCGTGTTTTCTGGTTCGCCACCCGGATGGCAACCTTCTGTGGGATCTCGGCCTGCCGGGGATCCTCGCCGTTGCNGGACCNCAGACGCAGCAGATCTTCACAGTATCGCTGGACAAGACTCTGACGGATCATTTTGCCGATCGGGGTTTGACCCCTGACGACATCGACTATGTCGCAATTTCCCACAGCCATTTCGACCATATCGGGCAAGCCGATCAGGTGTCGGGAGCGACTTGGCTGGTTAGCCAGGGTGAACTTGATGCCATGTTCCCTGAAGACGGCGAGGGAGCCGAAATCGCAGCTGAGCAACAAGCTCTCTTTGCCTTGTTCGAGCCTATGGAAAAGCAGGTGTTCACCGGCGAATTAGATGTGTTTGGCGATGGAAGTGTCGTGATNTTTGAAACACCCGGACACACGCCCGGGCACACATCGCTGCAATTGATGATGCCGGAATCGGGGCCCATCCTGCTGACGGGCGATCTTTACCATCGGGCAGAAAGCCGCGACCTGAAGCGCGTCCCAAGATTCAATTCAGACGAAGATCAGACCCTGGAGTCCATGGAAGCATTTGAGGCGCGGGCTGAGGCCTTGGGTGCGAAAGTNATTATCCAACATGAACCAGCGGATATCGATCCGCTGCAAGGAGAGATTCGCTAATGCGCAGAATGCGCTTGTTTGCTGCAGCTGTTCTATTTTGTCTGAGCGTCGCATGCTCAAGCAACACAACATCCTATTCAGTGCTTGATCATCCCAACTCGGGTTGGAAGCTTGTTTTNCGGGATGAGTTCAGTGGTCGGGGGCGGCCAGATCCCGACAAGTGGATTTCTCACGAATACAATCGAAAGCANAACTCCGAGGGTCCGGACGGGTGGTGGCTTAAAGATAATGTGAGCCTGACAGGTCACGGACAGCTGGAAATTACAGCAACCCTAATACCAAACCGAAACCCGGACCAGGATGACGATCCTCACGATTATGCGTCTGGCATGGTGTCTACGGAAGGAAAGTTCGAGACCGCTTTCGGTCGCTATGAGGCGCGTATCAAACTGCCTCAGGATCCAGGTTGGTGGATTGCCTTCTGGCTATTTGCGGATGAGGTGCACCTGGAAGACGGATCCGGTGAAGACGGCACAGAAATCGATATCGTTGAAGCTTTCGGCTGGAATGACGTGGTCAGCCACGCGCTCCACTGGGATGGATACGACAAGCATCACAAGACCGAAAACAAGAAAGCAGTTCGTCCAGGTATTCGCAGTGGATGGCATGTGTTTGCGCTGGAATGGAGCGAGACAGAGTATATCTGGTTCGTTGACGGCGAAGAGGTTTGGCGAAGTTCTGCCGGTGGCGTTTCGAAAGCGCCCAAATGGATCAAATTCTCCGGAGAAATCAGTACACAGCCCTCCGTCGCTCATCAGTGGTGGTCGAATATGCCTGACGACAAGCGTCTGCCGGACCGTTTTCTCGTTGATTGGGTTCGCGTCTACGAGAAGAAGATTCCCTAGGGCCAACCTATGGCTGGCCCCAAGGGGACAGTGGTCAGTTCGCGCTTTCGATCAGGCGACGCGCGATGACCATCGCCTGAACTTCGCCTGCTCCTTCGAAGATATTCAGAATGCGTGCGTCCTGAAGGATTCGGCTGACAGGGTACTCCAGCGCAAAACCATTGCCTCCGTGGATTTGAACGGCATTATCAGCCGCCGCCCAGGCAATGCGGGCGGCAAGCAGCTTCGCCATTCCCGCTTCCAGGTCGCAACGCTTTCCACCATCCTTCTGGCGCGCGGAATAGTATGTAAGCTGACGAACGCCGACGAGCTCTGCTGCCATCATGACCAGCTTGTTTGAGACACGCGGGAATTCAAAGATCGGCTTGCCGAATTGGTTGCGATCTAGCGCGTATTGCAGGCCGGTTTCGAAAGCGTTCTGCGCGACGCCGATAGCGCGGGCGGCGGTCTGGATGCGCGCACTTTCGAACGTAGCCATGAGGTGTTTGAAGCCTTGCCCCTCGACACCGCCCAGCAGGTTTTCGGCTTTGACTTTGAAATCGTCAAAACCGATTTCATATTCTTTCATGCCGCGATAGCCGAGAACTTCGATTTCCCCGCCGGTCATGCCGTCAGCCGGGAAGGGGTGTTCGTCTGTGCCCCGCGGCTTTTCGGCCAACAACATGGATAGACCGGAAAAATTATTAGTGGACGGATCTGTGCGCGCGAGCAGTGTCATCAAGTCTGCGCGGACTGGATGAGTAATCCAGGTCTTGTTGCCGGTGACACTGTACTCCGAGCCATCTTCAGATTTGACAGCGCGAGTACGCAGGGAGCCGAGGTCTGATCCAGTGTTTGGCTCAGTAAAAACGGCTGTGGGCAGGATTTCTCCGCTTGATATCAGCGGCAGCCATTTCTGCTTTTGATCATCGGTGCCGCCGATCAGGATCAACTCAGCGGCGATTTCCGACCGTGTGCCGAGGGAGCCGGTGCCAATATATCCGCGGGACAATTCTTCCGAGACGACACACATGGCCGTCTTGCCCATGCCGAAACCGCCGAACTCTTCGGGAATGGTCAGGCCAAAAACGCCGAGTTCTGCCATCTCGTTGACGACATCCATCGGAATATATTCGTTCTTGAGATGCCATTCATGCGCGTTCGGTTTGATCTTGTCCGTTGCGTATTTCGCAAACTGTTCGCGAACCATGCTCATGGTTTCGTCGAGACCTGTTTCCTCGACCGTGTTGCGGCTGAGTGCATCTGGCAGGCATTCGGCAGCCGCGGCCATCACGGCAGGTGTTTTGCCTTCGATAATGAGCTTCTGGATGGGGCTTGCGGCAGCCAGTGCGCTCGCTTCGGCAGCAATGCCGAGTTCGTGCGGGCGAATGACTTCGCCTTGGTTCATCGGAATACCGCTTGCGAGTTGCGCGCAATAGTCGCTGAACAGGATTTGCGTCAGAAGGGATTCAGTTGTGCCGAACTTTCCTTCCTGATCCAACCGGGCGGCCCATTCCGCCGTCTGCCTCAGGGTTTCGGCATAAGTCACCAGCCAGGAAAGGCCATGTGCAATATGTTGCTCGCGCTCAAGTGCGGCGCGGTCCGGGCGGCCGTCATCATTGGTCAGCGCTGCGCGGCACTTGCCTCTCGCGGCATCGGCATATGCGTCAATGGCTGTGCATGCGTCACTGATCAACGCAACCAGATTTGGGATTACAACAGGTTCAAGGGCCGCAGTCTCAACAGCACCATCCATTCGAACTTCCTCCAGAGATTTCTGTTTTTTCTGATTATAGGGCGCAGTGGGCGGCAAGTCATGGATAAGTTGTGCGCTGCAACAATACGTCTCGCTTTCAGGAAACAACAGAATATGCGTGGCGTCCCGACTGGCGTTGCGGTAATCGGTGTTCAAGGACGGATTTCCGGAAAGGGGATCACGCACACCGAACCCTGACGGAGCCGCCTTTTAAATGAACCCCTACAATCGCTTCAGCGCAATCTCCAGCCTTCTGGCGTCGAGTGTTGTTCTTGCAGGAATTGTCGCCTTCGGGCCGACGGTTCGCGAGACGATTTTTCAGGTCGCAGGCGAGAGTGCGGTCGCCCGATGGGGTGGTTTGGTTGGCGCCGGATTGGTGTTGCTCATCGTCTGGTCTGTGTTGTCAGGTATTATCCTGCCGGGATTGTTGAAGCTGGGGTGGCCTCGGCGGTGGGTTCTGGGGCGATCTTTTGTCGAAGGAAGCTGGATTCAGGCGGAACGCGGCGGCCCCAATGGGCCGCGCATCGCGATTGTGACGCTGAAGCCCGCGCGTAACGGCATTCTGATTTCCTCATCCACCCTTACGCGCATCGGTGAGGTCGAGAGCGGCCTGCATGCCGAGTATCTGGGGTTCAATTGGCCACGTATCGACTTCAAGTTTCGCGAAACGCTGCCAATTGAGTCAGGCCGGCAGGCAGAGGGATTTGGCGAGGTCCAGTTTGATCTGACGGGTGGTGCCCCGACACGCTATTCCGGCTGTCTTCGGTTCGCCGGTGCTGAAAAGCGCATCAAGACGGAAGGCATCAAACTGACGAGTTGGAAAGAGCGCCGTAAACTGCGATCGCTTGAGGGCCGCGCGGAAGTGCTCGGGAAATACTGGTCGGCCTTTTTCGAGGGCCCGATTGTGTCCTCAGGCCGCGAAGAACACGCTGAGGTCAAACGCGGCAAACGGCCTGAAAAGGTACGCGAGCGAACCGCAAAGGACTGGCGAAAGACGGATACGACACCGACCGCCAATCGTATTCGCGAAGAGTTTACGGCGACCGGCGACTAATCCTGGCGACGAATTGTGCGGCTTTGGCGACGCATGATGGCGCGGCCGAGAGGTTCAGGCATCAGCCGCGTCAGAGTCGCGAGGCCTTTGTTCACCACACCCGGAACGACAACCGGTTGTCCCCGGTTCACCGCGTCGATGCCTGCTTTTACGACAGGTCCAGCCTCCATCCACATCCGTTTGTTCATGCTTTTCATCTGTTCGCGTGTGCCATTTACGTCGTGGAATTCGCTATAGGTGAACCCGGGGCATAACGCGGTGCAATGTATGTCAGCCCCCTCAAGCGCCTCGCACTCCGCATTCAGGCTTTCAGAGAACTTTGTGAGCCCGGCTTTCACGCTGGCGTAGAGGGTATGGCCGTTGCTACCCGGCGCATAGCCCGCCAGTGAGGCGACATTGATGATGCGTCCATATCCGCGATCAGACATGCCGGGCAGAACCTTGTGCGCGAGTTCGATCGGGGCCGTATAGAGCACGCGCAGGAACTCTGCCTGCGACTTCCAGCTCGTGTTGAAGAAAGTACCGGGCAGACCATAGCCCGCATTGTTCACCAACGCGTCCACGTGTCGGTCCTGCTCCAAGAGCGTGGACAGAATCTTGTCGGCCGAATTCGCCCGGGCGAGATCCTGTACGATGCAGATAGCGTGAACGCCGTACTTGCTTTCGATCTCGGTAGCCAGTTCCTCAAGACGATCTTTGCGGCGGGCAGTCAAAGCGACGTCCCAGCCGAGTGCTGCATATTGTCTGGCGAATTCGGCGCCGATGCCCGCTGAAGCGCCCGTGATAAGACAAAGCCGCCTGTCCATGATCCATCTCCGTTGCGAAACGCTGCCGTATCGAGACTAGCGGGCAGGGCCTTTCTGGCAAGGCGGCCTAGGCTCGGCGCACCAGGAATCCGGCGCGAGGAAAATGAACATGAACCGTTTCGGCCTCTGGCGACGTACGTTGCAGGATGATGCGTTGAGAGTCTGCATGCACGAGTTCACCTTCCACCCAGACCTGACCGTAATCGTCTGGGGCAACAGCTACGTTCTCTCCGGGGGCAAACTCTTGTGGTTCATTACGCGTCGTCGCGGCGACCAGGCGAGGTGCTGAATTCAGCCCGATTTCCAACGCGTCTTTGGACGTAATCGTTTCCGGAGTTTGTCCTTCGAATTCCTGCAGTCGCTCAAACCACGCTTTTGTCAGATCGGCAGTTTCGAAGCATTTGGCGACAAAATCCGGCACATTCTGGTGCATGAACCAGACATTCATATAGGCGTGGATGTCGACCAGGCCGGGCTTCATTCCGACAAGGTAGATACCGGCCCCGGCGCCTTGCCCGCCCTGCAGACGTTCTTCCAGCAGCATCAGGCGCGCACGCCATTGATCGCGCATCATCGGCGCGACGGCCTTCATCGCATCGACGTCAAAGGGTCTCCCGGAAAGAGCTTCGCGATCTTTCCTGAAGGCTTCCGGGACCTTGTCACCCATTTCCCCGAAGATGACGGCGACAGAGCTTTGGAACCATCGACCATCGGTCCAGCCCGCGACCATCTGGGCCAGCCCCTCATGGCCGGGCAGCTTCAGCGCAGGCATTGGATAGCGTGCCTCCAACTCCCGCAAGATTATCGCTGTGTCGCAAAAGACATCCGCGCCAATCTGCATTACAGGCGTACGTCGATAGCCGCCGGTCAGAGGCATTAGGTCAGGCCGTGGCATGATGACCGGAATCTCTACCCGACTGTATGCCAAATTCTTGAGGCGCAATGCGAGCCGGATTTTTTCTGCATAAGGTGAGGTTGGATACTCATGCAGGATAATACTGCGCGCATCAGCCATTTTATGTCTCCCAGGACTTTTTACGGATTATACTTGCCGGGCTTTTGTTGGGCTGGGAAGTCTCAATTGGTGAGATGTGCCGCAAGAAACGGGTGGCACTTGAGTTTGTAGCGCGGCATTCATGTTTCATGATGACTGTTTCCCACTCCCTTGATGAGCGCGCTGTCGCCTATGAGCGCATGGCAGATGCCCTGTCCTATTTGGGCGACACTTGGCAGGAATGGCCAGACTTGGCGACGGCTGCGAAGTCCGTTGGCTTGTCACCCAGTCATTTTCAGCGCGAGTTCACTCGATGGGCCGGGATAAGCCCGAAGCAATACCAATCCGCTCTGGCACATGCAGCAGCCGGTGACCTGCTTCGAGAGGGGGCAAGTGTGCTGGATGCGACTCTGGAAACAGGCCTGTCCGGGCCGGGACGACTGCACGATCTCTTCATCGCGCACGAAGGGCTTTCACCTGGTGAAGCGAAGGCAGGCGGCAAGGGAGCGGACCTTGTACTCGGACGCGCGCCAACACCTTTTGGAGAAGGGGCTTGGCTCATTTCTCCACGAGGATTGGTGGCGCTTGGCTTTATCGATGAAAACCCACCTGAGAGGACCGGATTCGAGCATCAGGGGCGCACGGAAGAAAATGCGTTTGCAGATTTGGCTGGGCGATATCCGGGGGCGAGTATCCGGCGCGATGATGCGGAGGCCGAACAGATGGCACGCCGTGTATTCGAGGCAGGCGAGCCGTTGCCCGTGGCACTCTATGGCACGCCGTTCCGGCGGCAGATCTGGCGGGCATTGCTGGATATTCCGATGGGCACCGTCTCGACCTATGGGGCGCTTGCCAAGGCGAGTGGTAACCCCAAGGCAGCACGTGCTGTTGGGGCGGCGGTGGGTGCAAATCCCATAAGCTGGTTTATTCCCTGTCACCGTGCCCTTGCAGCGGACGGTCGGCTTCATAATTATCATTGGGGTGTGGCACGCAAGCGTGCCATGTTGACCCTCGAACGTGCCTGCGCGGCCTGATACAGGCGCCGGGCAGACGGCATTCCGCCGCAGATCCCGGACCGAAAACGCTCATGCTCGCATTCCTGATTATTCTTGCCGCGCTTGTTGCCTGGGGCGGTCATCTGGCTTGGCGTTGGAAACAGGCGCGCGATTTCGCCCCGGAAGTTTTAGCGGTGCGCAAGGCATCGGGCGAGATTCCGGAGGATGTGACTGAGGTAGAGTTCACAGATCTCTATCTGCGTAGCGAAGGGCCGAGGGCCGCAACCTATTTCTTCGCGTGTGCGGTCATCGTATTCGGACTTCTTGGGCCATTTGTCGCCGGCTTCAACCAGCTATGGCTGACATTCTGGCGGCTGAGTGGGCAGTCCCCGGTCTTTGAGACCGGAACGCTTATTCACACATTTTCCGTGTTTCTTGCCTTCATGCTCGTGACGATCGGCCTGTTGGCGATCGCGATGCGGCGCTACTATGCGCTGATGCCACCCACATTCAAACAAGTCATTCGGGACCTTAACGGAGGCCAGTCATGAGCATTCAATATCTGCATACAATGGTGCGCGTCAGCGACATCGATGCATCTCTCAAATTCTTCTGCGAGGGTCTGGGGCTGAAAGAAGTCAGTCGGATGGACAGCGAAGCCGGGCGGTTCACTCTGGTGTTTCTGGCGACACCTGAAGATGTTGATCGCATGGGCGGGATGCCAGAAGGGGTAAACCCGACCCAGACCGACATCCCGATGGTGGAGCTGACCTATAATTGGGACCCGGAAGAATATTCTGGTGGCCGGAATTTTGGCCACCTCGCTTACCTTGTCGACGATATCTATGGCGCGGTCGAGCGCCTGCAGGATCTCGGTGTGACGATCAACCGTCCGCCGCGTGACGGCCGCATGGCCTTCATCCGATCGCCGGACGGGATATCGGTTGAACTGCTTCAGAAGGGCGAGCCGCTTGGCCCGAAAGAACCTTGGGCCAGCGCAGAGAATATCGGCGTCTGGTAGACGGCACAAAGTGGAATAGAAAAGCCCCGCCCGGTGTGAACCAGGCGGGGCTTTATTTTTTGGTTGTATGTCGCGTCTAGTCCTGTTCGGGGTGGCGCGACTCTTCGCGATAGTCGTGCACCGGATGGCCCTTGTCGGGATCTCCGTTCGACTTGTGCATGGCAGCTACGACGCCCGAAAGCGCCAGGATGGCGATCAGGTTCGGGAAAGCCATCGAGGCGTTCGCGATGTCGCCGAGTAGCCAGAGCCAATCAGCTGCGGCCACCGTGCCAAGGAACACGACAACAACCCAGATGTAGCGGAATGGATGTGTCGCCCATTCGCCAATGAGATAGGTCACGGCCTGCTCGCCGTAATAAGACCAGCCAATGATGGTGGTGAAGGCGAAGAAGAACAGTGCAACCGGCACGATCCAGGGCCCGATGACCGGAATGGCGGCAGCGTAGGCGCGCGTCGTGACAGCCGCCGAATTCGCGTCCGTTTCCCAGGCATGGTCCACATCCATCAGGATCTCAGGATTGCCAGACGCGTCGAGCGCTTCCTGAGAGACGTCAACCTTGCCCGACGCCTGACAGGCCAAGAGGTAGGATTGGGCAGTTGGTCCCACAGCCGCGATCTTCGCTTCGCGCCCGTCTTCATACGCGGACGGGAACAGGTCCGATACGCCATATTTCGCGCCGTCGGTTGCGTCCGGGTTTATCGGCATTTCGATGCCCGCATCAAAACACGCATTCGCTGCCATCAGGGCGGGGCTCTTCTTGAAGTCGCCCTGTACTGTCAGGATGACCAACGCGGTCATGGTGCAGATGATGATCGTATCGATGAACACGCCGATCATGGCGATTTCGCCCTGCATGACGGGGTTCTTGGTCTGAGCTGCTGCGTGCGCGATCGGGGCGGAGCCCTGACCGGCTTCGTTGGAGAACAAGCCGCGGGCAATACCGTAGCGCACCGCTTGCATGACGCCGTAACCTGCTGCGCCCCCGGCGGCTTCCTTCCAGCCAAAGGCTGTGCCGATGATCTGCATGAAGGCGCCAGGCACCTTGTCTGCATTCACGACAAGGACAAGGAAGGCGATCAGAACATAGAGGCCAGCCATGACAGGCACGACTTTGCCAGCAAAGGAGCCAATCGACTTGATGCCGCCAATAATGACCGCAAACACCAGAACAGAAAGCAGGATGCCGACGCTCCAGTTCGGAATGCTGACGCCGAGATGTGAGCCTGTTTCCAGTGCGGCTTCGGTGATGGAATTGGCCTGAATCATTGACCCGGTCGCCATTGCGGAGAACAGGGTTCCGAGACAGAAAATGACCGCGAGCCAGCCCCAGCCTTTGCCCAGACCGTTCTTGATATAGTACATCGGGCCGCCATTGATGCGGCCATACTCGTCCGTTTCGCGATATTTGATTGCGAGAGAGCTTTCGGAGAAGGCGAGTGCCATGCCGAACAGGGCAACAACCCACATCCAGAAGATTGCGCCAGGTCCACCCAGAGTGATAGCCGTGGCCACACCTGCCAGGTTTCCGGTGCCGACCTGACCCGACAGGGCGGTCGAAAGCGCCTGCCACGGTGTGATGGCGCCATCTTCGCCCTGAGCCTTGCGGCCTTGCCAGACTTCGACCAACGCAGGCACGAAACGGCGCACGGGACGCGCGCCCAAACGGACCATCATGAACAGGCCCGTGCCTAGAAGGACCACGGCGAGTGGGCCAATCTGGCCCGGAATGATGACGTCGTCTCCCCAGGTCCCCCCCCAGATAAATCCAGAGATGTTCTCGATGAGTTTGATGATATCCATGGGCCTCCCCGGCTCCTTTGATTGCTTGGCCGCACACTAGCCAGCTTTCGGGCCGTGTGAAGCTTTTGTCGCAGGGATGGCACAGGATTGCCGTGGCTGCAGGCGAGGCGCACAAGGTTCTGGCAGCGGCAGTCATTTTCAGGCATAAGCCCGCCCATGAATACTCCAGAGGCGAAACAGAACACCAAGGGTCTCTTTATCAAGACCTATGGGTGCCAGATGAATGTCTATGACTCCGAGCGCATGCGGGACGTATTGCGTCCGCTCGGCTATGCGCCGGTGGATACGCCCGAGGCGGCTGATCTTGTCGTGTTGAACACGTGCCATATCCGCGAGAAGGCAACTGAGAAGGTCTATTCAGAGCTCGGCCAACTCAAGCGGATGAAGCAGAACACCGGCAGCAACATGACAATCGCTGTGGCTGGGTGTGTGGCACAGGCCGAAGGCGAGGAAATCATGCGTCGCCAACCGCTTGTCGATCTGGTTCTGGGCCCACAAGCCTATCACAAATTGCCTGAGATGATCGCCCGGGCCAGCCGCGCTGTTGGGGATCGCCTCGAAACAGATTTCGAGACTCTGGAAAAATTCGACGCTTTGCCGAAGACGCGTGAAGCCGATGGGCCGACGGCCTTCCTGTCAGTGCAGGAGGGTTGCGACAAGTTCTGCACCTTCTGCGTTGTGCCATATACGCGCGGCGCTGAGCTGTCGCGCCCGGTCGACGATATCGTGATGGAAGCGCGGAATTTGGCGGCGCAAGGTGTTCGCGAGATTTCGTTGCTCGGTCAGAACGTCAATGCGTTTCATGGCGCAGCTCCCCAGGTAGAGGGCGGGGAAGACTGGACCTTGGGACAGCTTTGCCGGCACCTTGCCAAGATCGGCGGCATTGAACGTATTCGTTATACAACCAGCCATCCGCGTGACATGGATGATGACCTGATCGCGGCGCATGGTGACACGCCACAAATGCAGCCTTTCCTGCACTTGCCGGTGCAGTCCGGCTCGGACCGGATTCTGAAAGCCATGAACCGTGGCCACACGGCAGACGAGTATCGCGAAATTATTCGCAAGGTGCGCGAAGCTCAGCCCGATGTTGCGCTGGCGTCCGACTTCATTGTCGGATTTCCAGGCGAGAGCGACGAAGATTTTGAAGCAACGATGCAATTGGTGCGTGATGTGAACTACGCGATTGCATATTCCTTCAAATACTCCCCCCGCCCCGGCACCCCGGCGGCGGAAATGTTTGGACACGTACCAGAAGACGTCAAAGACGCTCGCCTGCAGGCGCTTCAGAAATTGCTGCGTGAGCAGCAGACCGCATTCAACAAGTCCAAGATCGGACAGACTGTGCCAGTTCTGGTGACAGGGCGGGGACGCTTGGAAGGCCAAGCGCATGGTCGCTCGCCCTGGATGCAGGCGGTGCATTTCGATGGGCCAGCTGAACTGACGGGGAAGATTGTGGATGTGAAAGTTAACGGCGCAACGATGAGTTCGCTGTCTGGTGAATTGATCCGGGCAAGAGAGGTTGCCCTTTGAGCGTGAAACGTCGTCCATCTGCCTCGCCCGAGGCACCGGTCAGCCGTATCTATGAGGTCAGCAACGCAGAAACCCTGCGTGATTTGTGCGGGCCGCATCATCGTCATCTCCAATTGCTGGAGACGCGGTTGGATGAATATGGGCTGAAAGCGGAAAGTCAGGGTGGCGGTATTCTCCTGGTCGGGAAAGCCGAAGGCGTATCCATCGCTGAGGCAGTTCTGGCTGAGCTGGAGCGGCGCCTGCGAAAAGGTGCCGACATCTCGGACATGGATGTGGATGGCGCTTTGGAAGCCGCGAGAACACCGCAACAGACCTTCGGTACATTCCGCTCCCTGAAGAAGCCGATAACACCGCAGACGCGTGGACAATCACGCTATATCGATTTGTTGGCAAATCCTGACAATGCAATGATCTTTGGTGTCGGGCCGGCGGGTACTGGCAAGACATTCCTGGCAGTTGCTGCCGGTGTTTCAGAGCTTCTGTCCGGGGCGCGTCAGCGCTTGATCGTGACACGACCCGCAGTGGAAGCGGGGGAAAAGCTGGGCTTCCTGCCGGGGACACTTGAAGAGAAAGTCGATCCCTACATGCTGCCGATCTGGGACTCGCTTCGCGAGTTGATGGGGCAGGAACAGATGGAGCGCCGCATGGCGCGCGGGGAGATTGAAGTCGCGCCGCTCGCCTTCATGCGTGGACGCACACTGAAGAATGCATTTGTCATTGTGGACGAAGCTCAGAATACGACCATTCCGCAGATGAAGATGGTGCTGACGCGCCTGGGTCGGGACAGCCGCATGGTGATCACAGGAGATCCGGGGCAAGTGGACCTGCCAGGTAGTCAGCCATCTGGCATGCGCCACGCACTTGAGATCCTGTCGGATGTCGAGGGTGTGAATGTGCACAAGCTGACGGCAGCGGATGTCGTGCGTCACGGCCTCGTCAGCCGCATCATTGATGCATATGCCGCGCATGGCGAGGGTTGAGCGCAGGGCGCATGGTCGAACTTGATCTGATAGTCGAAGAGGACGCGTGGTCAGAGATTCCCGATCTGGAATCTGTCTGCCAGACTGCCTTCGATGCTGCCGTGAAGGTGGAGCCGGCCGAGGGTATCGTTGCGCTTCTGCTGGCTGACAATGATGTGCTTCACGGCTTGAATCGCCAGTTCCGAAGCAAGGACAAGCCGACGGATGTACTGTCCTTTCCAGCGGATCCCATGGGCCGACCCATGCTGGGGGATATTGCCGTCGCTCTGGGTGTTGCGAAAGAAGACGCTACTGCGCAGAACAAGACACTTGCCGATCATCTGACGCATCTTCTCATTCATGGCTATCTGCATTTGCTGGGCCATGATCATCAAACCGATCACGAAGCCGAGAAGATGGAGGGTCTGGAAATAAAGGCGCTTGCATCGCTGGGCATAGATAATCCATATTCGACCGACTGAATCATCTGAGGCTATGAGCGACCCCGACCCTTCTAATGCGCCGCCAAGCGGCCGATTGCGTAGCTTTTTCGGTTTCGGCCGGAAAACTGATCCTGTGGAGGCGGTGTCTCCCGAGGCAAATGGTGAGATGCCCCAGCACAATCCGAACGAGATGCGCTTGCGGCTCGCAGAGTTCCAAGACCTGCGTGTGGACGACGTCATGGTGCCGCGTGCTGAAATCAAGGCTGTTGAAGTCGGGATGGAGTTTCCGGAGCTGCTGAAATACTTCGCGGAAGTGACGCATTCCCGCCTGCCAGTGTTTCGAGAATCTCTCGATGATCCGATTGGCTTTGTACACATCAAGGATGTGGTCAGCGAACTGGCCAAGGGGGAGGAGCCAGCCAAGCGTCCGCTGGAGCGGCTGCACCGCGACGTGTTGTATGTGCCGCCCTCCATGAAATTGACTGATTTGCTTGTGAAAATGCAGTCCACCCGTATTCACCTCGCGCTTGTCGTAGACGAGTATGGCGGAACGGATGGTCTCGTCAGTCTGGAAGATCTGGTTGAAGAAATCGTCGGTGACATCGAAGACGAACACGACGATGAAGAGCCCATGTTCGTCCGGCGCAGCGCACGGGTGTGGGAAGTCGATGCGCGCACCGAAATACAGGATTTCGCCGAGGAGACGGGGATTGACCTCGAACTCAGTGATGAGGATTCGGAATTCGACACGCTGGGCGGTATCGCCTATGCGCTCGCCGGGCGTGTGCCTGTGCGCGGGGAAATCCTGCGCCACCCGTCCGGGGTGGAGATCGAAATCCTCGATGCCGAT